>JAHILF010000081.1 GCA_018897105.1 Pseudomonadota bacterium | reverse complement strand
AAGGTCGGGAGACAGATTTAATTTTTCTTCAAGACTGAGGGGACTGAATTTTTTTCGCTGTTTTGGCGAAAATCATTCTGTCCCCGGCTTTGGCAAAGGAAAAATAAAATCAGTCCCCTCTGCAACTCCCTCTTAAGTTAATGACATTGATTAAGGAATTAGCCAAAAGCAATTGCACCGGCGCGGAACAAAAATGACTGGGACCGGGTGCAAAGTCCTTTCAGGCTGTGAGCCCTTGAGTTAGGCGTAAAGATAAAGCGTTTTAATGAAAGTAGGCCCCAGCGTAGTGAGTCATCCCTGGGTAGGAGCGGGCCATGCCCGCGATAATGGAGTTTTTGTAATGCAAACGGTCGCGGGCATGGCCCGCTCCTACTCCGCGAGACTTTCATGTTTGGTTGTTCCTGCATGCGGAGATGGCAGTTAGCCGGAGTCAAATGATGAAAACAAAGGACAAGGTTGGATTATATCCGGAGGATGGGCCGATGCCGGGTGAATTACCGTCCAGGGGCAAAGAAAGTCAGGAATTGTCCTCGGGCAGTGAACTGCTGGCCCTGCGGGCGGAAAGTCAGGTGCTGGGTCGAAAACTGCAGGAGGCCAGGGACCGGGCGGAGAGGGCGGAAGAGGAACTGGCCCATGCCCGGGCTGAGATTGAGGCCAGGGTGCGGGAAAGAAGTGAGCAACTATCCCGGGCAAACGAAATTCTCAGGCAGGAGATGCTGGAACGCCGGAAGGACGAAGAGCGAATCCTGCAGCAGAATGAGTTTCTCAACCATGTGCTTGAGTCCCTCACCCACCCCTTTTATGTTCTTGACGCCAACGATTACACCATCAAGATGACCAACTCGGCTGCCATCCAAGGTGAGCTGACCCCGGGGATCACCTGTTCGCCCTCACCCATCATCGTGATCTCCCCTGTGACGGCATCGAGCATGGCTGCCCGCTGCAGATAATCAAGGAAACGAGAAAACCGGTCACCCTGGAGCATGTCCATTACGACCGGCAAGGCAATCCCCGTAACGTCGAGGTGCATGGTTACCCCATCTTCGACCGGGAAGGCAATGTGGTCCAGATGCTTGAATATTCCCTGGATATCACCGAGCGCAAGAAGATGGAATAGCAGCTGAGCGACAATGCGGAGAAGATCAAGCTATTCGCCTATGCCGTGTCCCATGACCTGAAAAGCCCGATGGTGGGCATGCTGGGGCTGATCCGTCTCCTGCACAAACGCTACAGCGATCAACTTGATGCCAAAGGGAAAAAATTCTGCCAGCAGATTCTGAAAGGCGCCGAACAGATGTCCGCCCTGGTGGAGGAAATCAATGCCTATATCAAGGCCAAGGAGACCGTTTTTCATTTTGAGCCGGTTGACCCCCTGGACATTCTCCACACGGTGCGAGACGAATTCGCTCCGCTGCTGAATCTGCACGGGATTTCCTGGGAGGAGCCGAATTCTTTACCGCCCATGACCATGGACCGCATGTCCATGATCCGGGTTTTCCGCAACCTGACGGACAACGCCTTCAAGTACGGGGGGGAGAAGCTGCAGACAATCGTTGTGGAATACCGGGATGAAGGCGATCATCATCTGCTATCTTTTTTTGATGACGTCGTGGGCATTAAAAAAGAGGACACGGGAAAAATTTTCGAGGTGTTCGACCGTCATGGAAATGCCAGGGGAATAGATGGAACCGGGCTGGGGCTGGCCATTGTCCGGGAAATACTGGAAAAACACCGGGGCAGTGTGTGGGTGGAGTCAGCCCCCGCTCCAGGCGTGACCTTTTATCTTTCCCTGCCCAAAAAACTTGCCTGAAAGATTTGCCAGCCCTCCTTGCCGGGACTGGTATATTGCGATGAGGGTCAACTGTGATGAATTCGTAAAAACTGAAAATTAACCACAGAGAGCACAAAGCCCACTGAGATAACTTGCTGAAAATAAAAATATTTTCTCTGTGATCTCTGTGATCTCTGTGGTGAAAACAGACTTTTTACGAGATCATCAACTGTAACGCTTTAAAGAAAAGGCAGGGCCGCTGACCCTGCCTGTTTGTCCCTTTTACATCAGAAGATGGAACCATCACAGGGAGCGTCTGCCAGTTTCTGCAGCAGCAGCGTCAAGTGATCCGGTTTGTTGGCGGTATCCTTCAAGGAAACAGTCGTTACATTTTCGGCCTTCTCCTCCCCCTTTACGCCGGTGGCGGCATCCGCGCTTGCAGCATCACCATGAGCCGCGGCAAACACCAGACCTTCTGTTGCCATGACCAGCAGCAGACCAGCCAGTATACCCCGACCCAACATCTTCAGATTTTTGTCATTCTTCATTTTGACCTCCTTAAGTGAATATTAGTAAAAGATATATTTGTCATTGGCAGCTTTTCATGATGGTGACTGACATACCCTTGGCGCTGTATAAGTATTACATTAACAGCTTAAATTGTATTTGGAAACGCGGTGAATTGTCGCACCACGAAGTGGCAGGTAAAGGTGAGGCGAGGGGGTGGGGCCGGAGAGCAGGGCAAGAGGCTCCAGGAAAAGGCTTTTAAAGCAGTCCTGGAAAGCCTGACATTTAAATAGCTTTTTACGATTTGGCGGCCCTGGTCTTTACGCAGCAGCATAGCCGGGAACAAGGCCGGTTTCACAATCACCCCGCGCAAACATGATCCTGCATCCTCGCCGAACACGGCCTCTCGGTAAGGCTGATTTTGATCTCTGCTGGTGACAGAGATCAATGAGGAATGAATATGAGTTTTTTCCGGCGGAGGTAATAAGCTGACGCTGCAGAGGGTGAGTGCTGCTTTTGAGTGTTATGTGGGCGTTTATTCGCTTGTTTATTAAAGTCATAGGTTGACAGGACATTGCTGTTCCCATAAAATCAAGAAATTGCCGGTTGTCGGATTATTTACTTTGTTTTTCCTGCATCTTCTTGTGAGATTCTCATCTGTTCATGGCTTCAAGATCGGAAAGGGATGAAAATGTGGGTCTGTATTCATGTTAGGCAAAGCGTATGATGGGGCGCTATCATAACTTATATTGTCAGTGCGCAGTCTTCTTGCTGGGGATTCATTTTCTCCTTTTCGTCTTTCTTCCCCCAGTTTGCGGGGAGGAAAATCATCCCGGCACAAATGAAGTAACCGCTGCTGTTCTCAGCGATTTCCCCCCTCTTTACGTCCTTGATGATAAAGGTAAACCTGCAGGGTTTGCCATTGACATATTAAACAGGGTCGCCGAGAAAAGCGAATTGTCGGTTCATTACCTGGTCGTGGAGAACTGGGCCGCGGCCATGGAGGCGGTGCGCACCGGCCGAGCGGATTTGATCCCAGGCATCGGCATCAGTGAGACGCGTTCGTCAGAGTTTCTTTTTTCAGATGAAGTTGAGACAATTCCGGTCTCCTGTTTTGTCCGGGCAAAGAATTATGCAATTGACGGCATTACGTCTCTGAATGGTCAACATGTTGCGGTGATAGAAAAAAGCGCGGCAGAAACAAAGCTTAAAAATCGAACCGAAATCAAGCTCGTTTCTTTCCCCAATATCGACTCGGCCCTGATCCAGCTCCTCACCGGTGATGTGGATGCCTTTGTGTTTCCGGAACCTGTTCTCTGGAAAAAGGCCCGGGATGCGGGGGTGGCGGACAAAATCAAGGTCGTTGGTTTACCGCTGATGGAGTTGAAAAGGGGTTTTCTGCTCCGCCGAACGGATACCGACCTGCTCCAAAAAATAAACCAGGGCATACAGACCTATGTCCGGTCAGGGGATTACCTGGCGGATTATGCCAAATGGTATGGCAAAACCGAACCTTTCTGGAATCTGTGGCGAATCGTCTCAGCCATGTCCGGTCTGGTCATCCTCGTTATTGTCGGTATGGCCGGATGGCGTTATTACTCCGTGGTGCAGTTCAGCCGGCAATTAAACAACAACATCGCCATACGCCTCAAGGCTGAAAAGGCCCTGCAGAAAGCACATGCCGAGCTGGAGCAGAGGGTGGCGGACCGGACCAAAGAATTAAAGGAAGAAAAGGAAAAGGCCCAGAAATATTTTGATATTGCCGGGGTCATGCTGGGAGCCCTTAACAGGGCGGGGGAGGTAACATTAATTAATCAAAAAGGCTGTCAGATATTGGGTGTAACGGAAGATGAGGTGATTGGCAAAAACTGGTTCGATCATTACCTGCCCGGCAGCATCACCAAGGCAACAAAAGAGGTATTCCGCAAATTGATGGCTGGGGAAACGGCAGCAGCGGAATATTATGAAAATCCTGTGCTGACAAGTGATGGGAGTCAGCAAATCATTGCCTTCCATAATATCCTCTTGACCGATGAAAAGGGACAGATCAAAGGGGTTCTCTTTTCCGGGCTGGACATTACCGAGCGGAAAAGGGCGGAAGTGGAAAAGGCAAGGATTGAGGTGCAGCTTCGCCAGTCCCTGAAAATGGAAGCCATCGGCACCCTGGCTGGTGGAATCGCCCACGATTTTAACAATATTCTCAGTGCGATCATCGGCTATAGCGAGATAGCGATAGAAGACCTCCCGTCGGATTCGCGAGTTGTAATGAACCTTCGTAAAGTTCTCAAAGCAGGGTTCAGGGCAAGGGATCTGGTAAAGCAGATCCTTGCCTTCAGCCGCCAGGCCAACATTGATCCGGTCTATCTTCGTCCGGCAAGTATCATCAAGGAGGGGATCAAGCTGCTCAGATCCTCGATTCCGGTCACCATTGAGATTTATGAAGATATCGATCCGGCAACCGGGGTGATCATGGCTGATCCCACCCAGCTTCATCAAATATTAATGAACCTGTGCACCAATGCCTTCCATGCCATGGAATATAAAGGTGGTAGGCTGGAGATATCCCTGCACGAGGTTGTCCTTGGCAGGGAAACTTTAGACAATGAACTCGGAGTTGCAGCCGGGACCTTTGCACAATTAACCGTACATGACAGCGGCACCGGCATTGACCCGGCGATCAGAAATAATATTTTCGATCCTTATTTCACCACCAAGGAGGCAGGAAAAGGCACCGGCATGGGATTGGCCATTATCCATGGTATCGTTAAAAACTACGGCGGATTTATCTCCTGTGAAAGCGAACTCGGCAGAGGGACAACTTTCAAGGCTTTTCTGCCGGTGGTCAAGCAGGATACGCCGGCCGATGAAGAAATTCTCGACGGCATTGCCACCGGTACGGAAGAGATTCTTTTTGTTGATGATGAGGTGCAGATCGCGGATATGGCGAAGGAAATACTTCAAAGGCTCGGTTATGCCGTCACACTTAGAAAAAGCAGTATCGAGGCCCTTGAGGCGTTCCATAATCAACCTGAAAAATTTGATCTTGTCATCACCGACCAGACCATGCCCGGTATGACGGGGATCGAACTCTCCAGGCGGATGCTGCAGATTCGTCCTGACCTGCCCATTATTCTCTGTACCGGCTACAGTTCGACCGTTTCGGAAGCGGAAGCCAGATTTCTCGGCATCAAGGAATTCGCCTTCAAGCCCATTTCGATACGAAGTCTGGCCAGGCTCATCCGCAAGGTGCTGGATAGATAATCATCCGCTCACTTTCCAGGATTTTTTTGTTGCATTTTCAGAAGAAAAACATTCTGCTAAATGGCAGGAGGACAATGCTGTCATGTCAATCAAACTACTTGCCGTGGATCTCTATCGCGCCCAGACGATGGTGCACCAGCTTGAAAAGCAGCTGGCGGATGCGCCTTTTAATCAGCAGGATGCCATCAGTGAGCAGTTGCGCGAGGCAAAGGAAGAACTGCGGCTGCTGCGCAACATGCTTGAAGGCGCCAAATCGCCTTTACCCTTTCGCACCGATCACAACCAGCTGAAGCGAGGGATTTGATCTTTTTTGCTCCGGGGATTCCGGACATGCGTTTTCCCCGCGTTCTTGACAGGTTTACTATGTATCCCTTTGCCAAAACCATCTCTTCAATTAAAAAAGGCGATCTGCTGGCACTGATGTTTGTCTGCGCCGCCCTGGCGGCAACCGTGGTGTTTCTGGCCGCGGCCGGCATCACCTGGCTCACAGCCGGACTGGTCAACCTGCAGACCGGCTGGCTCGATACCCTGGTCAATTGGGTGGTGGGCATTGTTACCGGCATCGGCGGCTGGTTCATGCTGCCTGTTCTGATCGTGCTGGTGGCCGGCGTCTTCCAGGAAACCATCATCTACCGGGTGGAAAAGGCCTCTTATCCCGAGGAGATGCGGAGCGGCGAACCCCGTTTCTGGGCCGATGTGGGCCATGACATCAGATTCACCTTGTGGGCCCTTTTCCTGAACCTGCTTATTTTGCCGCTGTACCTCTTCGGCATCGGCTTTATCGTCTCGGTGATCTTAAACAGCTATCTGCTCGGGCGGGAGTTCTTTATCGCTGCCGCAGGCTACCACCTGGGTAAGCCCCAGGCTGACAGCCTCGTGCGCAGCCATCGTAAGGCGGTATATGGCGGCGGTTTTGTCATCACCCTGCTGGCCCTGGTGCCGGTGATCAATCTTTTTATGCCCATAGTCGCCACAGTATGGATGGTGCACGTTTATCATGGTTTGCTGAGGAGCGGCGCCCGTTCCTGATTCACCACGCCCGGCTGATGAGGTGACGGGAAAGGCTGATTACCCCCATGCGTTTGGCCATTCTTGCAGATATTCACGGCAACTTTCAGGCCCTGCAGGCCGTGCTTGCCGATATGGACGCAATCGGTGTCGATGCGGTGGTGTCGCTGGGGGACAATATCGGTTACGGGCCGGAACCTGAGGAGGTGGTGCAGGCTCTCATGGGGCGCGGTGTACCCTCGGTTGTCGGCAATCATGAATTGGCCCTGAGCAGCCAAGGCTACTTTAATCGTCTCAACCCCACCCCCGCAATCTCCCTGGAAATCTCCCGTGAACTCCTGAGCCGGGAGAGCCTGGCCTACTGTCTGTCCCTGCCCGTGTATCTTGTCCGGCATGGGACCCGTTTTGTCCATGGCTGCCCGCCGGAGTCCGTTACCTCTTATCTGTGGAACCCTTCCGCTATCAAGCTGTCCAGGATCTTTACCTCCTTTGCCGAACCGATCTGTTTTATCGGCCATACCCATGCCCTTGCCTGTTTTGCGGCTTGCGCTCAGCACTATGAGGTGCAGGAGGCGGTGCTGCAAACCCGGGCGCTGATACCCGATTGCCGCTATATCATTAACCCCGGCAGCGTGGGGCAGCCGCGGGATGATTTCAATAACCAGGCCAAGTACGGCATCTGGGACCAGGATGGGCACACGTATACCCAGCGGGCGGTGCCCTATGACGTACAGAAGACCGTCAGTCTGCTGCGGGAAAGAAATTTTCCCCAATCAAACGCCGACAGGCTGCTATGGTAGAACAACAGGCGAAGGAGCAGATCGGCCGTTACCAGATCCTGCGCAAGCTGGGCAAGGGCGGGATGGGAATTGTCTATAAGGCCCTGGTGCCGGTGATCGACAAGGTGGTGGCCGTCAAGGTGCTGCAGCCTTTCGAGACCATGGAGGTGTTGCTGGGTTACGCGCGTCTCAAAGAGATCTTCACCTTTGAGGCGGTCACCATGGCAGGTCTCCATCATCCGGCGTTGGTAGATGTCTGGGATTATGACGAGGACAGCCGGGGCCGGCCTTTTTTTGTCATGGAATATTTCTGCAACAATCTGGGCCGGATGATCGGCGAGGATTTCCAGCTGCTGAAGAAATCGCGGCAGATAAGGGCGGACAAGGTGCTCGCTTACGGGCAGCAGCTCCTGCAGGGGCTGGCCTATCTGCATGACCACGAGATTGTGCACCGGGACATCAAACCTTACAATATCCTGATCACTGATGAAGACCGGGTAAAAATCTGTGATTTCGGCATGGCCCTGGTCCGCCGGGTTTCCTGCACGCCGATCGGCTCCATGCAGATCGGCTCTCCTGTTTACGCCGCCCCGGAACAGAGCCGCGATCCCGACGCGGTTGACGGCCGGGCTGATCTCTATTCAGCCGGAGTGCTTCTCTACCGCCTGCTCACCGGCGAGTTGCCGAGCATGCGCAGTTTTGCCCTGAGCCGGGTGAATCCGCTTTATGATGCGGCCTGGGATGCGTTTTTTGCCAAGGCGCTTTCCCTATTGCCCGATGGCCGTTATCAGGCGGCCCATGAGATGCTGGCCGACCTTAACCGTCTGCATGTCAATCTGCAGGGCATTTGCGTCCAACAGGCGAGGGTTCCTGCGGCGGCGGCGATTCCCCTGCGCCGCGCACCGGAAAATGTCTGCGGCGAAAAGGCCAGGCTGCTGTTTGATCTCGATGTGCAGTTCCGGCCCCAGGGCGTGGGCAGGGGAAAAATGATCGAGGAGCCGGCCGGGGTGGTGCGGGACGCGGCCACCGGGCTCATCTGGCAGCGGAGCGGCAGTGCCTACCGGCTCTGCTGGCAGGCTGCCCAAGACTATATTGACGGTCTCAATGCCCGATGCCACACCGGTCGTGACAACTGGCGGCTGCCCACGGTCAATGAACTTTTTTCCCTGCTCAATGAGGAGCTGCGGGCCTGCCGCATTGAGCCGGACCGGGCGGGCCTCTGGTTCTGGAGCTGTGACCGCCACGGGGCAAAAGATGCCTGGTATGTCAATCTGGATATGGAGTATGCCGACTGGCAGGATGTCAGCTGCCGCAATTTCGTCCGGGCGGTGTGCGGGTGAGGCACTATTCGTCAAACCAGCCGATGCGCTTCAGTTTTTCTGTCCCGGCACATCAAGCCCCAGTGGTTCCATGATTTCCCGGTTGAAACGTTGTTTGACCAGTTCCAGTGGTTCCTGGTCAATAAGCAGGGCGATCTCCTTTATTTTTTCAGCAAAACAACGGTTCCTGTCTCGGCAGAGGCTGCGGGCCAAGTCAATCTGCTGCCAGTCCCCATCAAGTGTGAACTGCTGAAAGGCCTCAAGTATCTCCGGAAAGAGCACCTTGCGCAGGCCATCAAGAAAGCCGACGTAAAAGCCCAGGGATGCCTCTCGCTTCTCCTTGATGATGAAGTTGATCATGCCCTGGGAATGGGTATCGGCCAGGATATCTTTGATGGTGCGGCCCACGAATTCTATGGCGGAATCAGGGAATCTGCCGATGATTTTCTTCAGGGTGTCGCTGTCAAGGGTGCTCTGCATCCTTTCCCCCACCTCATGGTAGATGAAAATAGGGATTTCCGCATCCACGATGGTGTCAAGCCTGTCCCGACAGGCCTGTTGGTTGAGTTTGCCGTGGGTGAGCAGTCCATAGTGGTCAAGGGCGTGGTGCATGGGCGATCTGCAGGAGGCGCGGATATCCTGGATATGATCCCAGAAAAAGAAGCGCAGCGGTTCGCGGCGGATGCAGATGATGCTGTCCTGCAGCATGGCAAAGGGGCTGGACAGCTCCCTGGCCTTTTCCTTGCCCAGGATCATGACCGGGCATCCCTCCGCACTCTCTTCCCTGATCTTTTCCGCCAGAAAAAAGATGGCCTTCATGGAGCGGCCGTAACCGGAACCGTAGACAAGATTGCTGCCGGCCAGGTGGCTGTTGGCCTCGGCGGTCTCCCAGGGGTCGACGGCGAGGCTGTCCACGGGCAGATTCTGAAAGGGCTCCTGGCCCAGGGTCTGCCAGAAGTTTTCCCTGGCCTCGATCCAGTCAAGCAGATCAGCGGATTCGGGTTCCTCCCAGGGTTCAATGCCGTGTTCCCATTTGTAAAGATTGCGCAGCTTCAGGACCAGGGTGCAGATGGAATAGATGCCGTTGTCCCTGGCATCGGAAATATGGCAGTTGTGCTGCACGATCTGGGTCAATGTCAAATCAGGCATCTCTTTACCTCATATGCGTACATGGTTGATTACAGGGAGGAAGACCCGGCGTCGTTGGACGCCTGGTCATGGTTATCTTGGGGCACAGGGGTCTCATGCTCGGTATCCGCAGCTGTGCTGACGCTTTTTCCTTTTGCAGCAGGTATGGGACCGGCAGGAGCGGCAGCGTTCGTTAGCGCACCACTGGCAGGCAAAGCAGTCCGGGCAGGGGTTCTTTTTTTAAATCGTTTTGCTGTCCGGAACATAAATCATTCCCTGTTTGCCGGGAAGCTGTTTAAAGGCCATTATACACCTCCAGCCCGAAAATTGCCGGCGGACCGAGACCGGCCGGCTGCGCCACGGCTGCCATCCTCTCCTCATTTTTCCCGATCCTTGCCCCAGACCTTATCAAGAAACTGATCCCGTCCCGAACCGTAACGGTAAAATTTATAGCGCAACGGGTTTTTCCGGTAATAGTCCTGGTGATACTCTTCTGCCGGGTAAAAAGTTGTGGCCGCAAGAATCGGGGTGACGATGGGGTTCTTAAAAATATTGCTTGACGCCAGGGCCTCCTTTGATTTTTCCGCCGCTTCTTTCTGCTGCTCGTCATGGTAGAAAATGGCGGAGGTATAAGAGTGGCCGCGGTCAACGAACTGGCCGTCCGGGTCGGTGGGATCGATCTGGCGCCAGAAAACATCCAGCAGCCGGTCATAGGAGATCTTGGCCGGATCATAGATGACTTCCACTGCTTCAATATGGCCGCCTGCCGCGTAGTTTTCGTAATTGGGGTCTTTGCCGGTGCCGGCGGTATAGCCGGAGATAACCGCTTCAACGCCTTCCAGGCCCTCAAAAGGCTTTTCCATACACCAGAAACAGCCGCCGGCAAAGGTCGCTTTGGCAGTTTTGGCGCTGCCCTGTTCAGCCGCCTGAACAGACCGGGCCGCAAACGGAAACAAAAAAATCGACGAAAGAATGAGAGTATAAATCATGATGACGGTTTTCATAGGCGCATCCTCAGTTAGTAATGACTATTAGTTTCTAGGCAATAAGATAATCATTAAAACCGCCAGAGCCATATGTATAAAGCAGAAACGTCCTGTGCACGACATGCCCTGCAACTCTTGTCGCAGTTTTTCCCTTCCCGCCGCTGGTAAACGATATCACTAAAATGGGGCAAATGCCCATATGAGAATGGTTATTTGCCCCATTTTGGCTGAGTTCCGCAGTGGGGCATTTTACCTGCTTAACTGTAATTTCACGGTATTATAGGACTTTTTGTAAAAAAATACCATGCCACCCAGTGGCACAGTGAGTGCTATGGAATAAAGGTAAGCCTGAGATTTGCATTGATACTTTTCTGCAACATTACAGATGTGCATATATGGAAAAATCCTGATCTGTCAGGTGATGAATCAGGAAGGCACAGGGTAGATTCTTCACGATTGCGCCGGCACCATAGGCGCCGGCAGGGAGGAGCCCATGGAAGGATTACTGTTTTTCGTTTTGTGGATTGGCTGCGCGGCGTTGCATACCTTTTATGACATCAAGGTGAAACCGCTTGTGCAGACCTGGCGCCGGGAAGAGGATTTCTCTTGAGGGAACTGCTTGGCAAAGAGCCATTGCCTGCGGGTTCAGGGAATCAACCTTATTGCAAGGAGAGCGGGCTATGCCTCAGCTATCAGCGAAATTTGTCGGGTATCGAGGAATAATCGTGGACATCAATAAATTGAAAACAAAACCTTCCGCAGACGAGCTACCGATTTATTCCCTGCGAGAGACGGCAAAACGGCTGAATGTGCACCCGCAGACCCTGCGGAAATATTTAGATGAAGGGCTTATCAGGCCAATACGCCAGGGGACAAGATGGAAGTTTTCCCAAAAGGACATCATGTGGACGGAGTGCCTGCGGTCAATGATCCATACGCAGAAAATAAGCATTCACGGTCTCAAGAAACTGCTGCAGATCGTCCCCTGCTGGATGGCTGCTTCCTGCCCGGTGGAGATTCAATGCCATTGCCCGGCCCAGGTTGACTGGAGTCAGCCCCGCAGGCCGGAGCTGGTGGGTGGCAGGTCTGCCCCGCGGCGGCCGAAAGTCGCCGGCCCTGCAACCGAAGCAGACCAGGCGGATTGCCGCACCTGGGAGGCCGGCGCGCCGTAAGGGGCTGCTACAGTTTCAGGCCCGTGTCGCCATGGTACAGCTCGGCCCGCAACCGTGCCACCTCTTCATTGACCAGGTATTCGTCAAACGGCATCATCCTGTCGATGATCCCTGCCGGGGTGATTTCCACAATCCGGTTGGACACGGTGGCCACGAACTGGTGGTCATGGGAAGTGAAAAGGACCACCTCCGGGAAGGCGATGAGCCCATCGTTTAAGGCGGTTATCGATTCCAGATCCAGATGATTGGTGGGTTCGTCCAGCATCAGGACGTTGGCGCCGCTGAGCATCATTCTGGCCAGCATGCAGCGTACCCGCTCCCCGCCGGACAGCACGCTGGTCTTTTTCAGCGCCTCCTCGCCGGAAAAAAGCATTTTGCCCAAAAAACCCCTGGCGAAATTATCTCCTTCATTGACCGGCGCGAACTGGCGCATCCACTCGATAAGGTTCATGTTGTTGTCAAAGTAGGAACTGTTCTCCTTGGGGAAATAGGAGGAGCTGATGGTGACGCCCCAGCGGAAACCGCCGCTGTCCGGCTCCATTTCCCCGCTCAGAATCTGGAACAGGGTCGTGGTGGCCAGGGTGTTGCCGCCGACAAAAGCGATCTTGTCTCCCTTGTTCACCGTCAGACTGAAATTGTTTAAAACGGGGGCGCCCTCAATCTCTTTGCCCAGCCCCTTGATCTCCAGGATGACGTCGCCGCAGGGACGATCCGCCTTGAAAACAATGAAGGGATACTTGCGGGAGGAAACCGGCATGTCTTCAATGGTAAGTTTGTCCAGCAGTTTTTTGCGGGAGGTGGCCTGTTTGGCTTTGGAGGCATTGGAGGAGAAGCGCTGGATGAATTCCTTCAACTCATTGGCCTTGGCCGTGACCTTTTTGTTCTGGTCCTGTTTCTGCCTCAGATTAAGCTGACTCGCCTGATACCAGAAATCATAGTTGCCCACATAAACCTGGATCTTGCCGAAATCGATATCCGCCACATGGGTGCAGACCTGGTTCAGGAAGTGACGGTCATGGGAGACGATGATAACCGTATTCTGGAATTTAAAGAGAAAGTCCTCCAGCCAGGCAATGGATTTCAGGTCAAGATGGTTGGTCGGTTCGTCCAGCAGCAGGATGTCCGGGTTGCCGAACAGCGCCTGGGCCAGCAGCACCCGTACCTTGTCGCCGCCCTCCAGTTCCTTCATCTTCTTCTGCCGGAGTTCCTCGCCAATACCCAGGCCGCTGAGCAGCACGGCTGCTTCCGCTTCCGCTTCATAGCCGTTCATCTCGCCGAATTCAACCTCCAGCTCGCCGGAGCGGAGACCGTCTTCTTCGCTGAATTCCGTTTTGGCGTAGATCGCCTCTCGCTCCGCCATCACTTCATAAAGTCGTTTATGCCCCATGATAACGGTGTTAAAGACGGTTTCCTCATCAAAGGCAAACTGGTCCTGGCTGAGCACGGCAATTCTTTCACCTGGAGCAACAATGATATCGCCCTTGTCCGGTTCCTTCTGTCCGGCCAGAATCCTGAGAAAGGTGGATTTGCCGGTGCCGTTTGCGCCGATGAGGCCATAACAGTTGCCGGGGGTGAACTTGATGTTGACGTCTTTGAAGATGATCCTTTTGCCATAGGAAAGGGCAATGTTTGCTGCTTGTATCATGGGTATGCATGTCCTCTTTGCAGATAAAAAACCACAGGGTATTCCCTTGTGGTTTACCTCTTTCGGGTAAAATATGATTAGCGGTCAGTTTCAGCCGGTTGTGTCCGGTTCTTTTCGGCCCGGCTGAAAAAAGGCGGCAATCAGCAAAAAAAAAGCCCCGCTCAATGCGGGGCTTTGCGTACAATAAACTTCAGGTTTTAGATCTGGCGGACATTCTCAGCCGCAGGGCCTTTGGGGCCTTCGACAACGTCGAATTTAACCCGTGCACCCTCATCAAGAGTTTTGTAACCTTCTGCTTTGATTGCGGAATGATGGACGAAAACGTCTTTGCCACCGTCCTGTGCGATAAAGCCGAAACCCTTTGCAGCATTAAACCATTTAACTGTACCTTCTGCCATTTTACTACTCCTTCTGAACCTGTTCCCATGCGGGAACCCTTAAGATAATATTGCCGGATTATCGATGGATAAAACGGCTGGCAGTAAGTTTGTATATTAAAAAAAAACCGCACATGCTCAGTCTGAGATTGCGCGGCTCACTTTTTCGTAATTGTATAACTACAAACAGATACTGCACAAGAATAAGTTCAATCTAACATTTTGATTACTGGAAAGCAAATAAATTTTTTGAGGAATAAGGCCGCGGAAATAAAAAAATACCCAGTATGGGTATGGCAGGGCAGGGCGCATCAGATCACTGCCGGGAGTCAGGGGTAAATGAGGGGATCTTCTGTACGGCAAACAGGGAAATGAGGCTGAAAAAGGCGCCCGCCACAAAGGGGATGCGGTAGTCGATCATCCATGCCAGACCGCCCAGCACCGGCATGACCACCGCCGCGATGTGGTTGATGGTGAACCCCACCGCCATGCTCGGCGCGATATCCTTGGGATCCGCCACCTTCTGGAAATAGGTGCGGATGGCGATGGCGAAATTGAACAGCACATGATCAAGGATGTACATTACCGTGACGATTATTTTTGAGCTGGTAAAGGCATAGGTGAGAAAGATCAGGATCAGGCCGGCATACTCCACGGTCAGCACCCGGCGTTCGCCGAAGCGAATGATGGCCTTGCCGATCATTGGACTGAGAAAGTAATTGACCACGTTGTTGACCACAAAGAGAATCGTCACCTCCCGCACGGAGAAGTTGAATATTTTCACCAGCAGGAAGACGGAAAAGGCGATAAATATCTGGCGGCGGGCGCCGGCCATGAAGGTTAGAAAATAGTACAGCCCGTAGCGCCGGCGAAAGATCATTTTACGATGCTGGGGCACCAGGTTCCGGTCCGTCGGGTCCTGAAAAAGCGCCCAGAGACCGGCCATGGCCACCGCGCCTCCCATGCAGAGATACATGGCCTTGTAGCCCAGGGCGGCGCCCAGCAGAAAAATCACCAGCCCGGCTGCTATATTGGCGGCTGCTGCCAGGCTTCTGAGCCGGCCGAAGACCACCGGGGAGGTGGTTTTGTCAAAATACTGCAGGGTCAGGGACTGATTGGTGGTTTCGTAATAATGAAAGCCGAAACTCATGATCAGGGTGGTGGTAAGCAGGCCTATATAGCTCGGGTAAAATCCGGCCGCCGCGGTGCCTGCCCCGAGCAGGACGATGGACAGGGCCGACAGGCGATGTTCCGGGATGATGAGCATGATATACACGGCAAGCAGCGCAAGAAAGCCGGGGATTTCCCGGACGGACTGGATGACGCCAACCTGCCGGCCGGAAACTCCGGCCACCTCAACCGCAAAGTTGTTGAACAGGATCATCCAGGTCTGCAGGCCCAGCATCGAGGCGATGGTCAACACCATGAGAAAGCGCAGCATCGGTTTCTGGTCGCTGTTGATCATGACGCCTGCCTCGCTGGTCCTGCACTGTCATGGCAGCCATGAGGAAAGCAGATTGCCTGGCGGCCTGGTATCTTAAGGATGTTATTTTCTCTGAGGTGCATGTGTCAGCCTGTTTAAACGACGAAGAATGCGTATAAACCAACTCAAAAATCAACACTCTGAACTCAAAACTGTTCTTCATATACCACATCTGCCCTGATGACCAGTATTTTCATAGCAGGGTTCCGGTGCTGACAGGGATAGACAAAAAAAATTCCCTTGCCAACAGAAGCGGGGCGGGTATCTTGTGGCCCATGGCCAAAAAATTATACAAGAAAGACCAGGGGGGCAGCCTGCCGCTGTGGGCGGTGCACAGCCTGATGCTGGGGGCCTCGGTCATCGTGTCAAGTTCCTTTACCGTGGGGGCAGCGATCACTCGCGGCCTTGATCCGGCGGTGCTGATCCTGGTTCGCTACATGCTGGCCGTGCTTTTTTTCGCCCCGATTCTCGTCCTGCGCCACGGGTTTACCCTGCCTCCCCTGCGCCGGCTCTGCGGTTACAGTGCAATCAGCGCCACCACCGTCGGTTTTTTTTGGTGTATGTTTGAATCGCTGCGCTACACCAGCGCCTTGAACACCAGTATCATATTCACACTGGTGCCCGGTATTTCCGGCATTTACAGCGCTGTTTTTCTCCAGGAGCGGTTGGGTCGGCCCCGTCTCATCGCCCTTTTCCTGGGGATGGTCGGTGCTGTCTGGGTCATTTTTCGCGGCGATATTCACCGCCTTGTCGTCCTTGACATAAATTATGGTGATATGATCTTTCTGGCAGGCTGTTTCATGATGGCTGCCTATACACCGCTGGTCAAACGGGTACATCGCCGGGAATCCATGGTGGTCATGACCTTCTGGGTGCTGGCCACCGGCGTCGGGTGGCTTTTGCTCCTCGCCGGGCCGCATCTGGCTGCGGTCAACTGGCAGGGAGTGGCGATGCAGGTCTGGGCCGGCATCCTCTACCTAGCGGTTTTTTCAACCATCGTCACCTTTTACCTGACCCATATCTCCACGCTCTATCTGGGGCCAACCCGGGTGATGGCCTACAGCTATTTTTATCCCGCCTTTGTTCTGCTGATAGATTGGGGGCTGGGCCATGGTCTGCCGCCGGCAATCATTCTGCCAGGTGTGGTGGTGGTCACCCTGGCCACTGTGGTCATGCAGCGGGGAGCAGCCGGCAGCGACCCGGCAGGGCAGGAGGAAAAGCAGGGTTTGCCGAATAGATGAAAGCGAAAACCGATCTGCGTGATCTGACATACAGCCGGCTGTCTGAGTACATGGAAGGGCTTGGCCTGCCTTCTTCCCGGGCCCGCTTTGTCTTTGCCTGGCTGCAGAGGCCGGGCACCCGGGATTTTTCCCAGATGGTTGACGTCAAAAGAGAGATCCTCGCCGCCCTGGCCGAGCATGCCGTCATCAGCAGTCTGGTTCCTGCTGCGGTGGAGAAATCCCGGGATGGCACGGTGAAATTTGCCTTTGCCCTGGAAGACGGCGCGGTGGTGGAGAGCGTGCTCATTCCGGAAAAGGGCCGGCACACCCTCTGTGTGTCATCCCAGGCAGGGTGCGCCATGGGCTGCCGCTTCTGCCTCACCGGCGGCATGGGATTTAGCCGCAACCTGCGGCCAGCAGAAATTGTCGGCCAGGTGCTTGCCGTGATGGAGTATATGATAGATGTCGGCGTAGTGCGAACCACTCCCCGGGAGCTGATCAATAATCTGGTATTCATGGGCATGGGTGAACCGCTGGCCAATTATGACAACCTCATTGCCGCGCTCCGCATCCTCATGGATGAACGCGGCCTTGAATTCACCGAGCGGCGCATTACCGTATCCACCTGCGGCATCGTACCGCGCATCAGGGATCTGGGCAATGATATCCGGGTCAATCTTGCCGTCTCGCTTCATGCCGCTGATGATGAGACGCGCAGCCGCATCATGCCGGTCAACAAGACTTATGGCCTGGATGACCTGCTGGCCGCCTGCCGCAGTTTCCCGCTGCCCGGCAAAAAGGTCATCCTGTTTGAATATATTCTCATCAAGGGGATCAATGATGCAGGGGATGACGCGCGCAGGCTTGCCGAAAAACTGCAGGGCATTCCCTGTCGGATCAACCTGCTGCCGTACAACGCGACGAAGTCCCTTGATTACCAGTGTCCTGAGGAGGAACATATCCTGCAATTCCAGAAGATTCTCCGGGATGCAGGCTACAGGACATTTATCAGAAGCAGCCGCGGCGCCGATATTTCCGCCGCCTGCGGCCAGCTCGCCTCCACAGGTGCAAAAGATGAACAGACTTAAGAAGCCGAGAAAGCAGACTGCTTTCCACAGCCTGACGCCGGATACGGTCATTTCCCTGGTGGAAAAGGCGCTGGATGTGCGCTGCACCAATCTCTGCCGGCCGTTGAACAGCTATATCAACCGCGTTTATGAACTGCAGGGCGAGGATGATGCGGGGCTTATTGTCAAATTCTACCGGCCGGGAAGGTGGTCAAAGGATGCCCTGCAGGATGAGCATGATTTTCTGCTGGAGCTGCATGGAGAGGAAATCCCAGTGGTGGCGCCGCTGACCCTGGATAATGGCCAGACCCTGGGCGCCTACGACAATATGTATTTTGCCGTTTTCCCGAAAAAAGGAGGGCGCAGCTATGATGAATATAACGATGATCAGTGGCTGGAGCTGGGGAGGCTGCTGGGCCGGACCCATGTGGTGGGGGCGCGGCAACGGCCCAGGGACAGGATCACCATGGCCCCGGACAGATCAACCAGTGAGCAGCTGGCCTATATCCTGGCTGGCAATTTCATGCCGGCGGATGTGGCCGGCCGCTTCAAGGAGATAGCTGCAGAAATCATCGAGGAGATCAAACCGCGTTTTGCCGGCACTGACATGATCCGTATTCATGGGGACTGCCATTTTGCCAACCTCATTTACCGGCCGGACGAGTCCTTTTACATCGTTGATTTCGATGACATGTCGGTAGGTCCGCCTGTGCAGGATTTCTGGATGCTGCTGCCCGGTTACATGCGGGAATCCCTGGCTGAAGTTGAAATTTTTCTCGAAGGCTACGAGACCTTCCGCCATTTTGACCGGCGGACGCTGTCCCTCATCGAACCGCTCAGGGCCATGCGCTATATCCATTACATGGCCTGGTGCGCCCACCAGGTTGCCGAGGACGGCTTCTCCCATGTGGCCCCTGATTTCGGCAAGGACCATTACTGGCAAAAAGAAATCAACGATCTAATCGAGCAGCTTGACCGCATCAGGTCTGCTCCGGCGCAGTTCGGTAATTTTTTCTGATGATTTGCCAGGCCTCCTTTTCTGCCGATTCCCTGTGGCTCAACTTGCCAAACAGGTAGAAGGTGTGATAAAAAAGAAGAGCATCTTTTTTGATCTATTTTGCTCCGGCAGTATTTTTTTCTTCTTTCCTGCATCCTTTGGAGTTGCGCATTGCCTGGCGAGCCAAGTTTTGAATGGAATTGCCTCACATGACCAAAAAAAATGATGACCAGCAGATTCCTGCAGTCCCGTTCGTGCTGAGACCATACGTTGCCGCCTGTCTGACGGCCTTGATGCTGTTGTTGCTCTGTTACCCCGGACGGGCGGCCGAGGCACTGCTGAAGCCGGAAGATGCCTTCCGCTTTGAGGCGGTTGTCAAGGGCGACACCATCCAGGCCAGCTGGACCGCAGCGGATGATTACTATCTGTACCGCGACAGGATCTCTTTTGCCTCCGGCACGCCGGGGGTGGAGCTTGGCGAGCCGATTTTTCCGGTCGGCAAGCTTAAACCGGGCCTGAAGCCGGATGGCTCGGAGGGTGAAGTGGAGACCTACACCCACACCATCATCATTGCCGTGCCCATTACGGCAAGTGTGCCTGGGCCATTCAAGCTCATCGCCCATGGACAGGGATGCGCCGAAAAACTCGGTCTCTGCTACCCGCCCCAGACCAGGGAGAAGTTGTTGACCCTGGCTCCGGCCGGCCAGGCAACGGAATCCGCCCTAGTATGGAATACCATGCGCAGCCTGCTGCTTGCCTTACTGTCAGGTATCGGCCTGGCCGCCACGCCCTGCGTGCTGCCCATGCTGCCGATCACCACCATCATTGCCGGCCAGAGCGGAAATATGACCAGGGCGCGCGGCGCGATGCTGGCGGCGTTTTATGTGCTGGGTACGGCATTTGTCTGGTCAGGCGTCGGTGTACTGGCCGGCTTAACCGGTCAGCAATTGCAGGCCTATACCTTGCACCCATATTTTCTGCTGCCGTCGGCCGGGGTGCTGGTGCTGCTGTCCCTGGCCATGTTCGGGGTCTATGACCTGCAGATGCCGGCGCTCCTCCAGTCCAAAGCCCAGGTCAAGGCGAGCGGTCTGCGGGGCGGAACCTTTGGAGGGGTGTTCATGATGGGGATGCTCTCCTCGGTCATTGCCGGGGCCTGCGTCTCGCCGATCTTGATTCTCAATCTGGGTGCCGCACTGGACAGCCGGGATCCGGTACTGGGCGGGGCAATCATGTTTCTCATGGCCCTGGGCATGGGAGCACCGATGATCCTGCTGGGTATCGGCGCCGGCTGGCTGCTGCCCAAGGCAGGGAGCTGGATG
This sequence comes from Pseudomonadota bacterium, assembly GCA_018897105.1. GTDB lineage: Bacteria > Desulfobacterota > Desulfobulbia > Desulfobulbales > SURF-16 > SURF-16. The sequence goes on along the minus strand of JAHILF010000081.1, from coordinate 1,087 downwards.
AATACGGTGAAGCATGCCTTCGGCGTGGTTATGGTCGGCTTGGCCATGACCATTGTCACCTCGATCCCGTGGATGCCGGTATTGTACCTGTGGGCGCCCTTTCTGATCATTGTCGGGGGGGACATGTTGGTGAGGCAATCAGCAACGGCAAGGACCGGCTGGAAATACCTGTGGAAGGCGGGCGGTACCCTGCTGATCCTCTGGGGCGTCTTTGCCCTGATCGGCGCCGTACAGGGGAACCGGGAGATTCTGCGGCCTGTGCAGTTGAACATCGGCTCGATCAACGTGGGGGCAGATTCTCTCAATAATCCTGTTGCTGAGGAACCGCTGTTTGAGCGGGTCCATGACATCAATGAGATGACGGCGAAGTTTGCCCAAGCTAGGAAGGCGGGAAAATCGGTGTTTCTTGACTACTATGCGCCCTGGTGCACGGACTGCAAGATCATGGAAAAGAATGTATTCGCTGACAGTGAGGTGAGAGCAGTTCTCGGGGCAAGCTTTGTTGTCATCCAGGCTGATCTGGCGGATCAGTTTGACAAGCGCACCCAGCCGATGAAGGACAAATTCGGCGTCTTTGGCCCGCCGGCCATGCTCTTCTTTGATGAAGACGGCAACCTGGTCAAAAAGGTGTACGGTCTCCTGTCCGAGGGTGAATTCATCGAATTGGCCAGAATCGCTGCCGACCGTTAGCCATATTCATCAAGGGCTTGGGCGGCATACCCCGCAAAACCCAATGTCAGAACTCCTGATGTCATGACGTAATTTTAATAATTTATTTACCACTCAGGATTCTGGCCTGTTATCAGTTTGAGTGCCCTTGTGCCCCTTGAGGGTATGAAATACTTGAAGCACTTAAAATGCCCTTGTGCCCCTTGGGAGTATAAAGTGTAGTTGTTTAGATTTGATCAGACAGTTTTGCATAGAAGACATAAATAGTAGACATTCTAAGTTCAGACCTCCTGACCTCGGGAGATTTTGTCATGACACCAATTCGTAAATCAGGCGCATATTGTTGCCGGGGAACAGGGTCATGGTGTCATTCAGTTCGTTGCACAAATGCTGCACGATCTCGCCGCTGCTTCGATTT
>JAHILF010000170.1 GCA_018897105.1 Pseudomonadota bacterium | reverse complement strand
GGCAAAGGCGTTGGGTGTATGGTCATTGATGATATAGACCCGGGGCTTGGGCAACCCCGCCCTGTCGGCCAGATAACTCACCATCTGATGCAGATCAGGCGCCTCAGCTTCACTGACCTCCCTGGCCCGACTCATGGCGAGTGCCATCTTGTCACTGAACCAGTAGGCGAAAAAATTCATACCCAACGCCATCACCAGGGCAAAGGTCATGCCGCTTTGCCCGCCCAGGGCCTGGCCGGCAACGAGAAAAAGACCGGTCAGGGCAGCCATCAGGATGCCGGTTTTAATCATACTTGTCATAACATTCCTCCATGTAATCTCATGCAAACGTTTTCGTCATTTAATGTAATCATCATCATCACTTACAAGGCAAGATGCCCTCTCTTCCATTCCAGCCGGGTCTTACTTCCTGCGTAGGAGCGGGCCATGCCCGCGACTTTTGGCAATGCGAAAACAATGTTATCGAGGGTATGGCCCGCTTCCCCGGAACTTTCATAGGTGCATAACGGCTGGAAATCGCAAATTGTATAACATTATCGCAGGTCTTCATTCCGGCATGTTTTTGGCCGTAATCCAGAGCCGGTCGGACAAATTCGGACAGACTGTTAACCCTACAACGCAACTTGAACTAATTTGCTATTAATTTCGACTGGGCATATCTACTATTCCTCAGGTCAAGATGGGGGTAAAAACGAGCTGCTCTTAACTTACAAATGGAAACTTTTCTACCATTAAGCATTATCGGGATACTTTTCCTTTGCCTTGGACGAAAACGATAAGCGACGATGAGACGTGCAGGTTGCGCGGCAAGGTCATGATAGCGTTAAGGTAAGCTAAAAGGCCTCCACAGTAAGTCTCCTGAATCTTAATAACTTTTTCGTGTACGCGGGAAATGTAACCATAACCGCAAACAGGCACGATTGATGACAGGAGGGATATCTTTACTCTATGCATCAACGTGACCTTCTGGGCGGCGAGCCGCCACAAAAGAAAAAATCTGGCAAAAATCCCCGATTATCCTGTCGATTTTTCTTGCGTGCCGCAAAATTCTCTGGCAAAGAAAAATATAATTCTTCTGTTTCAACAGCTGAGGGTCAAAAAATAGTCGGTTCGCGCAGAGCATCATGTTGCTGCCGCAACCGCACCCGTTTGAAACCCCCTGCACCGGTTTCACAATTGAACATTGTGAAACACACCCTCCTACCCCCTTCCGTTTCAATAAGGAAAGGCGTTTCAGCCTGATGAAACACCCTTTCGTGTTCCCTATTGTTTCATACTGAACCATTTCGCCAGAAAACAACCAGATGCGCCAAAATCGATAACCTACTGTTATTACAATACTATTACGATACATCGCTTGCCGGTACATCATTTGCATCCTTTATGGATATGAAAATTTAACTATGTCATACATCTATTTAATTTTCCCAAAAGGAGAAGCAATATGCCAGCAATCGCCTTGTTTTCCAGTACATTCACCAACGAAACAGAAATCATAAGCGAGCTGTCGACCCTGACCGGATCTAAAATCGTCAGCGACAAAGACATTATTGCCGATGCCTGCTCAAAGTACAAAATCGATAAAAACAAACTGGAACAGGCCCTTTACGCGAAAATGTCGGTATTCAACCAATTCACCCTGGAGAAAGAAAAACATCTCGCCTTTCTCAAATCATCCCTGGCGGAAAAACTTGGAGAAAGCGAACGATGCATCTATTACGGCTTTATTACCCTGCTGATTCCTGCCCAGGTAAGCCATGTCCTCAAGGTACTGATTGCCGGCAACAAAGAGCAGAGAATCCAACGAGCCGTGGCCGCCGGCATCGTTGAAAAAGAAGCAAAACGCCAGGTTCACAAAAGTGACGCGAGCGCCTTTGAATTGACCGATTTTCTTTATAAAAAAGAGGCGTGGGACCCCACCCTTTATGACATTGTCATTCCGGCCGACCAAACCACCACCAAAGACATCCTGCAGGTTATCCTGGAAAATCTGCACAAAAACGCTGTGCAGAAAACCGACGCTTCGCGGCAGGCTATCAAGGATATGGCTCTCGGGGCCCAGGTGGAACTGGCTCTGCTCGGCAAAGGTCACAACATCGAAGTGGCGGCGGACAACGGCAGCGTCCGCCTCACTGTCAATAAAAGTGTGCTCAATTTCGGCAAAATGGAAAGCGAGCTTGCCGAAATCGCCTCGGCAGTGGGCGGGGTGAAGGCCGTTGAGGTGGCAAAAGGACCGGACTACAAAACCTCCATTTACCGCAAACAGCAGTTTGAACTGCCATCCAAGGTTTTGCTGGTGGATGACGAAAAAGAGTTCGCCCAGACCTTATCGGAGCGGCTGATCAGCCGGGATGTGGGTTCCCATGCGGTTTATGACGGACAGCAGGCGCTGGACCTGCTCAAGGATGATAACCCGGATGTCATGGTGCTTGATCTGAAGATGCCGGGTATTGACGGCATCGAAGTTCTGCGCCAGACCAGAAAGACGCATCCCAATATCAAGGTCATTATTCTCACCGGACACGGCACCGAAGACGACAGGAAAACCTGTATGGATCTCGGCGCCTTTGCCTATCTGCAGAAACCGACCGATATCGATAAGCTTTCCGCCACCATTTATGAGGCATACAAATCAATAGCAGAATCCGGCAAGATGGCTTCCGGAGGCGGCGCGAGCAGCCGCAACGGAAGATATGGTTGAAAACGCAGGTGAATTGAGATCACCCCAGAGGAGAAAAATATGGAGGAAAAACTGCAGGCCAAAGTGCTGTTAGTCGACGATGAAGAGGAGTTCTGCAACATGCTTTCCGAGAGGCTTGAAACCAGGGGCCTCAAGGTGAATACCGTGTTGAGCGGCGAGGACGCGGTCAAACGGGTGGAGGAACAGAATTTTGATGCGATCATCCTGGACCTCGCCATGCCCGGTATTGACGGGATTGAAACGTTGAGGCGCATCAAGGAGAAACGTCCTGATCTGGAGATCCTCATGCTGACCGGGCACGGGACAGTGAAAAGCGGCATCGAGGCCATGAAGCTCGGCGCCGAAGATTTTCTGGAAAAACCCGTCGACATGAAAGTCCTGCTGGAAAAGATCAGCGAAGCCAAACACAAGCACATGCTGATCCTGGAAAAGAAAAGCCAGGAAGAAGTAGAGAACATCATCAGAACAAAAAGCTGGTAACCGGCCTAACCTCTTAATTGGGGTTAGGCATTGCAGGTTTGCCGGAAGGCATTGACTGTTTTTTCAAAAGGAAAAATACGGCACAGGAAAATTGCGTCCTTTTCTTCGGGAAAAAGCAGGCGGGCCTGCGCCGGCCTGCAAGACAAAATGACAACATTTAAGTGCAAGGAGAACAGCTGTGAAAACAGATATTCCGGTTGTAAGAGACTACACTATCCCGCTTGAGCGTTACCCCCACCTGAATGAGAAAAAGACCCTCCGCGATGCAGCAAAGGTGATCCACTCTTTTACTGCCGGAGAAAAAGACCAGCTCAGGTACGCCGACGCTCTTGTGGTCAATGACCAGAACCAGTTGGTGGGCCGAATCACCGTGACGGACATTCTGCACGGCCTTGCCCCGCAGCTGGTCGAGGCGACCAAGATAAACAAATTCGAAGGGAAAACCGCGGATTTCCCCAATCTGGCACTCCTGGTGGAGGATTCCTTTTTCAAGGAATGCTCCCTGCGCTGGAGCAAGCCGATCAGCAAATTCATGTCCCCGGTTGAGCATACAGTTGCAGCGGATACCCACCTTTTACAGGCATTGCTCATCATGCTGAACGCCAAAGACTACAATCTGCCGGTTGTTGCCAACGAAGAAATCGTCGGCGTTATCCGTATGGAGGAGATATTCAAGGCGGTCAGCAGACACTGCAACCTGTAGACATTCATGACAAATTGAGGAGAACAGAGAGGACTGAAAACAATGACACAAGTAAAATCGGAAAAAATTGGTTTACCCGCTAAAAAAGAGCCGTTTGACTGGAAACGGCTCCTGTTCATGTCCATAGGCGTGATCCTGTTTGTGGTGGTTTATTACTGCCCGCCCTGGCCGGATGCCATCGATCCCATGGGCAAGGCCTTTGTATTATCCCGTGAGGCCAAGGGCGCGCTGGCTGTTTTCTGCCTGGCCGGCACCTGGTGGGTGTTTGAGGTCGTGCCCATCGGCGTTACCAGTCTGATGATCGGCGTGCTGCAGGCGCTTTTCCTGATCCGGCCCGCCAAGGTAGCCTTCAAGGATTTCATGGACCCGTCGGTGCTCTTTATCTTCGGCTCCATTGTTATCGGCATGGTTTTCACCAAAACAGGGCTCACCAAGAGGATCGCCTACAAGATGCTGGCCGTAGTCGGCGAAAAAACCAGCATGATCTACCTGGGCTGTTTTGTGCTTACCGCACTGCTGACCCACATCATGGCCCATACGGCGGTGGCCGCCACCATGTATCCTCTGCTGATGGCCATCTACGCCATGTACAGCGAGGATGAAACACCGACCAAATTCGGCAAGGGACTGTTCATCGGCATGGCCTATGTGGCCGGCGCCGGCAGCATCGTCACCCTGCTGGGCGCAGCCCGCGGCGCCGTGGCCCTTGGTTTTTACAAGGACATCATGGGCCAAGAGATCAGCTTCTTTGAACTGACCTGGTATATGTTTCCCATCGGCTGGCTGATGACCTTTATTCTCTGGGGCTTCTTCATGATCTTTCTGAAACCGGAGAAGGCAAGAATACCGGGCCTGAAAGAGAAAGCGAAAACCATGCACAAGGCGCTCGGTCCGGTCACCCGAAAAGAGATACTGGCAGCCGGTATCGTCGGTCTGGCCATTCTCATCATCTCGCTCCGCTCCTTTGTTCCGGCGTTGAAGGTGCTTGACAAGACAGCCATACTGCTCTGTTCGACCATCCTCTTTTTCATCGTCAACATTCTGAACATTAACGATCTGGAAGAGATTCCCTGGAACATCATTCTCCTGTTCGCCGGCGCCATGTCCATCGGCTTCTGCCTGTGGGATACCGGCGCGGCAAGCTGGCTGGCCGTCAACTGGTTGGTCATGTTCCAGAATGCCCACTGGTTTATCTTTGTCCTCGGTATCGCCTTCTTTGTTCTGGTGATGACCAACTTTATCATGAACGTGGCGGCCATCGCCATCTCGCTGCCGGTGGCGCTGGTTATCGCCCCTTACCTGGGCGTGGCAGGCGAGGTCATCCTCTTTTCCTCCCTGGTGACCGCCGGCATGCCCTTTCTGCTGTTGGTCGGCGCGGCGCCGAACGCCATTGCCTACAACTCGAAACAGTTTACCCCAGGTGAGTTCTTTAGCTACGGCGTTCCAGCCTCAATCATCCTGATGCTGGTTGTTGCCCTTGCGGTCGCCGTAATCTGGCCGTTGATGGGCATGCCCATCACCCTGCCCACTGCTTCTTAAGGCAGGAGACTGATCCAATAGGTTGGTTTGCATCGTCAGCCGCCGGTATGAATCCATACCAGCGGCTGATAGCTTCTCCAAGGAAGCATGAAAATGAGGAAATAGTTGAATAGAACTGAAAAAACAACAATAAAGATAGTAATTATTACCAAGTGAGTGCAGCTTTCAATACTCGGCAAACAGGAAACATGAAAAAGGAGAAAGATTATGAGGTTTGCGAAAATATCCCGATATCTGTCGGGAATTCTTATGACTCTTGCCGCGGTTTGTCTGCTGACCGCCTTTGCGGGGGGCATGGGCACGGCGGCATCGGCTTCCGAGCATGCGGTGAGCGGCAAAGAAAATGTTGACGTGCTGGATGTCTTCGGCAAAATTGTCAATCCCCACGGCGTCGGAGTCGGCGATGCGGATATTGAAGTGGAGGTAAACGGCACTCCCCTTGAGATGGGTAAACCAGGAGGGCATGGCGCGGGTGCCGGTGGTATAAAAACAGAGATGGACGGCACCTTTCAGGGCAAGTTTGAGGTGCCGACCGGCAGTCTGGAAGGTGCGGAAGTCAAGATTTCCGCATATAAACCAAGTTATGCCAGAGACAGTTTAATCATCACCCAGGACCATATCTCCCGCGCCGGCAATGACTATATTGTCAAGGCGGACGTCACCATCAAACGCTCTAAAGGTCCGGCCTTCTGGATCGCCACCACGGTGTTTGTCCTGGCCTATATTCTCATTTCGTTTGAGCTGCTGCACAGGACGCTTGCCGCCATGCTGGGGGCGTCCATCATGCTGGTCATCAGCTACACCTTCGGCACCATCAATCCCGAATACCATATTCTCTCCTATGAAAGCGCCATCAAGGCCATCGACATGAACGTCATCCTGCTGCTCATGGGCATGATGATCATTGTCGGCATCCTCAAGCATACGGGGATCTTTCAGTGGTGCGCCTATAAATGCTATCAGCTGGCCCGGGGGAATGTCATGGTTCTGTCCCTCGTTCTGATGTCCTTTACCGCGGTGGCTTCCGCTTTTCTCGATAACGTCACCACCATGCTGCTGCTCACCCCGGTGTCCATCGAGATTGCCCTGTCACTGGGTATTTCTCCCATAGCACTGCTTATTCCGCTGATTCTGGCGTCCAATATCGGCGGCACGGCGACATTGATCGGCGATCCGCCCAATATCATGATCGGCTCCTATGCCGGGCTGACCTTCATGCAATTTGTCAAGAACCTGACGCCGGTAGTTATCGTCTCCATGGGGGTTCTGTTTTTCTATTCCAAGATCGCCTACGGCAAGGAGTACGGCCGGGCCAAGATCGATGATGTGCCGGCCTTTATTGCCAAGCTGCGGGAAGAGTACAAGATCACCGACAGCACGCTGCTGACGGTGGGCCTGATTATCATGGGCATTGTCGTCAGCATGTTTCTGACCCACGGTTACTGGCACATGGAGGTCAGCATCGCCGCCATGTTCGGCGCCTCGCTGCTGTTCACCTACGGCCTGCTGAGCAAGAAGATCAAACTGCTCGAACTGATCGAAAAGGATATCGAGTGGACAACCCTGCTCTTTTTCATGTTTCTCTTTATGCTGGTGGGCGCGGTGGAGGAAACCGGCCTGCTTGATATCATCGCGGATTTCGTGCTTAATATGTCCGGCGGCAATCTGACCACCTCGATCTGTCTGGTTCTCTGGGTGGCGGCCATCATGAGCGCCTTTGTCGACAACATCCCCTTTACCGCCACCATGCTGCCCGTTGTTGCCTATCTCAGCGAGGTCATTCCCGGGGCGGCGGAAACCAATGTGCTCTGGTGGGCCTTGGCCTTTGGCGCCTGTTTCGGTGGCAACGGCACGATGATTGGTGCCAGCGCCAACGTGGTCACCTTGGGTATTGCTGAATCAGCGGGGCATCCGATCAAATTCATCGGCTTCATGAAGGTTGCATTCCCCTATATGATTCTCAGTGTGGCCGCTGCCAATGTCTGGCTGCTGATGTTTTATTAAAGGAGTTAATGAATATGAAGAGCAAAATATTATCAAGTTTTCTACTGCCCGTGGACGGTCCTGAAACCTTTGCGCGGACAGCCTGGCTGATGGGGATGATTGATGCGGGGCTGGGCAGCCGAATTGAAAAGGTGAGCCTGCTCCATGTGATGGCGGGCAAGTACCTCAGCACGCACATGGCAAATATCGACGTGCGCACCGAGTTTGTCTTAGAGTCCGAGCTTTTTAAAAGGCTCAAAAATCAGCATATCCAGCAGCAGATCGAGCCGAAAATGAAGGAGGCTGAAGAGTTGCTGCGCCAAGCGGGCGTCAAGGCGCCCATTGATATCCGGATTGAGGATGGTGACCCTGTTGGGCGTATTGCTGAGGTTGCCGGCATCGGCTATTCCACGATTATCATGGAGAGAAGGGTCTTGTCGCCGCTCAAGGAGGTTCTTGTCGGCAGCGTGACGGCAGGGCTTCTGCACCGGGACATTCATTCCAGTGTTTATCTGGTCGGCAAGATCGAGGGGAGAACGGAATGCCCGGCCGGCCGTTGCATTATTGCCGTGGACGGATCGGCCCATTCCAATGCAGCCGTGACAGAGGCAGCCCTTCTTCTGGGCGGGTGCTCTGCGGTGGTCAAGGAGGTAACCCTTGTGCATGTGCTGGACGCCGCCCGTTTCGGTGAAGTGGTGGAGCAGAGGAAAGTTCCGGCAGCATCAACGGATATGATTTTGTCGGATGCAAAGAAGCTGCTCCTGGACAACGGTGTTCATGCAAATATCATCTCCGAGGTTGCCAGGTTTGGCGATCCGGCCGGGGTGATGGCAGAGGAAATCAACAAACGGCCCAACTGCATGGTTTTTATGGGCAGGCGCGGACGCAATGCCATCAGTGAGATTTTTATGGGCAGTGTCAGCCGTAAAATTGTTCATCACTGTCCGGATCATTTTGTTGCTTTGATCGCAGCAGATTAAGTTTTTCTCATATCGCATCTGTGAAGCTGATTTCCTGCTTCACAGATGCACGTTTGTTTTCGTGAAATGATTGCTCAATGTGAAGCCAAGGAGGAAACCCAAAACATGGTAAACTTTCCCGGCCAGGAAATGCGGGAGCAACCAACAGTGGAGGGAATACAGGAAAATTATCATGAAGCAACGGACAAAAGGAATTGTTCAAAACAATATTAAACATTATAAAACAGCTGTACTGTTTCTGTTGCATGGCTGAAGCCGATTTTAAATGAATCTTGAAAATGGACTCGTGGAATCAATGAAATTATCATCCCTCCATCAAATAGCTGTTTCAGAGCTGTTGAATGGTTTTCCGCATGCCATTATCATACTGGATACCGGGCTTCGGGTGGTGGAAATGAACTGTTACCTCGAAGCCCTTACAGGCTATACCAGCGCCCAGGCCAGGGGGGTATACGGCAGCTTTATTCTCCGCTGCAATCTGGGACCAAAAAATCAACATTTTCACAAGGCGTTGGAAACAGGCGAGCCGATCTCCATTGAGGGGAATATTATCAACCGGAATCACAGAAAAATTCCTATCCAGTTCACCATCTCCCCTCTCAGATCCGAAAGCGGCAATCTTGTCGGACTGCTCGTGGCCCTGGAAGACATCTCAGTCCTGCAAAACAAGAGTCAACGCATCTACGACGGCACGGATGTCATCCTGGGGCACAGCCCCAAAATGCAGGAAGTATTCGGACTCATGCCGGTGCTTGCCCATACCGACGCCTCTGTTCTGCTTACCGGCGAGACGGGCACAGGCAAGGATATCATCGCCGAAGCCATTCACAAGGCATCCAAAAGGGCCAGGCATCCTTTTATCAAGGTCAACTGCGGCGCGCTGCCCGAATCACTGCTCGAGTCGGAGTTGTTCGGCTATGTCCGCGGCGCCTTTACCGGTGCAGTCAAAGACAAACCGGGCATGTTTCGGCTTGCCCATGACGGCACGATATTTTTAACGGAAATCGGCGACCTGCCGATGCCCCTGCAGGTGAAAATTCTTTCCGTGCTGGATGACAAGGAATTCTATCCGGTGGGCGGCACCCAGAAAATAAAAGTGGATGTGCGGGTTATTGCCGCCACCCACAGGGACCTCCGGGAGCAGATCCAGAATGGCAAATTCCGTGAAGACCTTTTTTACCGGCTCAATGTTCTGCGTATCCACCTGCCCCCTCTGCGGGAACGGGAGGGTGATATCCGCCTGCTGCTTGACCACTTCCTCAGGGAATTCAATTCGAAATTGAACAAATCCATCAAGGGGTTCACGACAAATGCCCACAACAAACTGTTGTCCTATCCCTATCCCGGCAATGTACGCGAACTCCGCAATATCATAGAATATGCAGCCAATATCTGCCAGGGCAAAAGGGTAAGGTCCGAACATCTGCCCCAATATATATTTACCCACCAGGTCAGCAGCAGCATGCTACAGCCAAAGGCATATGACAACGGTCAACAGGAAGAAATTTCCCCCCCAGAGTCATTCAAACCCAGAGGAGGTAACTGGAATGATATTGAGAAAGAGATGATTCTGCAGGCCTTGACCAAGACAAGAGGCAACCGTTCCCAGGCCGCGGAGATATTGGGCTGGGGGCGGACAACCCTGTGGCGTAAACTGAAAATGCACGGGTTTACTTAATTCCATCAAACAAAATACAGGACATCCGTGGAAAAACTTAGCAAAATACTGATTACCATCCAAGGGAATTTCGTGGCCCCGAGATTTGACATGGTATCAGAGGTTCTGATCGCTTCAACCGATGGACAGAAATTGATCGACAAACCAAGAACCATTCTCATCTCAAGACCTTCTGCAGATGAACTTTGCAGTTTTATTACTAAGGAGGATATTTCCATCGTCGTATGCGGCGGGATTGAAGAACGGCATCACAAGTACCTGTCCTGGACCAAAAAGAAGATTTTCGACTCGGTTATCGGGCCCTATGAAGAGGCCTTGCAACTGGTTCTTGAAAACCGCCTTGTCTCGGGAACCATACTGCCCGGCGCTGTCGGCGATGGGGCATGTCCATGATTATCTTCAGCCGCTGGCTGGCCAAATTTTTACCGGAAGATGAGTACGGAACTGATGATGCGTCAGTCATGAATAAAAGATACAGAAAATTTCGCATCAGTCTTCTGACAACCATGCTCACCATCTCCATGCTGCCGGCAACCATTACTGCGGCAATTGGTTATTTTCAATACCGGGATCTTCTCCAGACGACGGAAAAAGAGCAGCTGCTGTGGAACCTGGAAGGCGCCCAGAAAACCATGCAAACCCTGATCAACGAACTGCATTCCAGTATCGAATTCGTTGTCCGGGACGACCGCTGTGATGAAATACTGGAACAAGACACCCTGGATACCATGCTGATCCGGCTCAAATTAAAATACAACGGGTTTGTCGACCTCGGCGTTATCGACTCCCGGGGCATCCAGCTGACGTATGCCGGCCCCTACAAACTGCAGGGTTATAATTACCGGGTGCAGGAATGGTTTGACCAGGTAGTGAATCGAGGTTTTTACGTCAGCAACGTCTTTCTCGGCTACCGCAACATTCCCCACTTTGTCATAGCCGTCAGCAAAAAACGGTCGGATTCCGAGGAGAACTGGGTGCTGCGCGCCACCATCAATGCCGATACCCTGCAGAATTTCATCTCAACCATCAATACCAAGGCCTCAGATGATATCTTTCTCGTCAGCAGAACCGGCAAACTGCAGACCTCCTCCCGCTTTTTCGGCAACTCCATGGAGTATTGTCCGGTATGTGAAACTTCCTCGCATATCCACGACATCGTCAAGCTGGAGCGGGGTATGGGCGATGTCCTGCAGGTCAGTGCCGCACTTGAGAATACGCCGTGGATGCTGGTACTCATTAAACAGAAATATGTACACCAGGCAGCATGGTTTTCCTTCCGCAAAAGACTGCTGTTAATCTTCCTCGTCTGTGCGGTGGCCTGTCTGGTGATTTCCTATTCTCTTTCGACAATGCTCACCAACCGCATCCGCGAAACCGACGAAAAAAGACAATCACTTCTCACCGAAGCGGAGCACTCCAACAAGCTTGCCTCCATTGGCAGGCTGGCTGCCGGTGTGGCTCATGAAATCAACAATCCCCTGGCAATCATCGACCAAAAAAGCGGCCTGATGCAGGATCTGTTGGGTCTTACTGAAGACTTCAAATACAAGGATAAATTCTACACATCCATTGCAGGGATTCAGAACGGTGTCAGCCGTTGCAAGGCCATCACCCACAGGCTGCTTGGTTTTGCCCGGCGCATGGACGTTATCCTGGAAGAGATCAAACTGAACGAACTGATACAGGAAGTTTTAAATTTCCTGGAAAAAGAGGCCATGTATAACCATATCCGCATGGAGCTGCAATTCCAGGAAAACCTCCCCACAATTTACTGCGACAAGGGCCAACTGCAACAGATCTTTTTAAACATTATCAATAACGCCATCGACGCCATCGGCAAGGATGGGCTTATATTGATTACCACCAGGGTTTCCCAAGAGAAAGACGTGGTAGTCAAAATCAAGGACAGCGGCCCGGGAATTCCCCCCAATATTCTCAAACACATATTTGATCCTTTTTTTACAACCAAGGCTCCTGGCAAAGGTACAGGCTTAGGACTTTCAATAACTTATGGGCTGGTGAAGAAGCTCGGCGGGGACATCACGGTAAGCTCCGAAATCGGCAAGGGAGCTACCTTTGATATCCGTTTACCGATTAAACCCGACAAATCAGCAGAGAGAGCTAACAATGAGTGAAATAAAAGTGTTAATCGTTGACGATGAGGTAGAGTTCGCCGCAACCCTGGCGGAACGTCTTGAATTGAGAGACATAGCGGCGGAAACTGTCAATAACGGCAAAGATGCCCTGTCAACCATCCTTGTCCGGACTCCTGATGTCGTCATCCTGGATCTGAAAATGCCTGACCTGAGCGGTCTGGAAGTACTGAATGGCATCAAGGAGCATGATCCAACGATTGAAGTGATCATGCTGACCGGCCACGGCTCCACCTCCAGCGGTATTGAGGGCATGGAACGTGGTGCTTTCGACTATATCATGAAACCGATTGATCTTGATCTTCTCCTGGAAAAAATAAACCAGGCCTATGAACAAAGAAAAAACCTCGGGAAACAGCCATGAAAGAAGCCAAGGAAAACGAACTTCGCAGTCTGCAGCTTGAATTTTTCGGGCGGATACTGGCCGGATTTACCCACGACCTGAAGAATCATCTCGCCATCATCAAGGAATCAAACGGATTAATCACCGACCTGATCGACATGGGCAGGATAACGGACGAAGCTCTTGCCCTCAAACTGCAGAGAATTACAACCTCCATTCAGGGCAGAGTCGGCCAGGCAACGGATATGGCCAACAATCTCAATGGGTTTGCCCATCGCCAGGACACGCCGTTTTCAACTTTCCAGGTGAATGACCTGCTGGCGGAAGAGCTCACATTTTTACGAAGATTTTCACGCCTCAGGGAGATTGATCTGAAGATCGAACTTCGTGAAGGCCTGCCGGCAATCCACAACAATCCATCCATGGTGCAGTATGTTGTTTTCAAACTCTACACCATGGCCCTGAAGAGACTGCAGAACCACTCTCTCCTTGAGATCATTTCAGGCGAACAGAATGGTGGCGTGCAGATAACTTTTGCTTTGAGCGGCGATAAAGAAGACTTTGCCAAGCTTATTGATGATGAAACTATGGGTATGATCCAGGAAGCCCTCGACACCCTGCAGGCCAGAGTTGCTATTTTATCAGAAGCCAGCGACGAGAAACAGGTTATCGGCTTGTTCATCCCCTCTCTTGCCAAGGATTAAAGTTCTTTCTGTCAAGCCTGGAAGCCGCCGGCAGTTGCAATAGTGAACCTGCCGGCAGCAGGGCGATCTATGACGTGGATTATTTTTCCCCAGCATTACATTTGCCGTCCGCCACCCCAGTATCTTGCCCCCTGTTTATCGCAAATGCCATTTCCCTGGAAATTTCGGGACAGAGGCATTTTTTTCTTTTTTTCCCTTTTCATCATCCGCCCTTTCATGAAATATCCCAGACAGGCAACGGCAGCAATGCCGGTCGACAGTCTGATAAGTGTCGCCGCAAGTCCAGCAGTTCCACAAAGTGCCTTTGCCATCACTCCCGGCTTCTGCTCATCCGTCATTCTCATATTCTGCAGCTCCTTGAACTTCGAACTCTTCAGTTCCAACGAACTCATCACAAATTACAATCTCGGCAAAAAAATCTATTCCTCGGAATCTTGTAACCTCGCCATCTTTATACGTATTTCACACTCGACCTTTTTTTTGAAGGCTTCTTTGATCTTAAAAACCAGATCTTCCGGATCGCAAGGCTTTCTCAGATAATCATAAGCCCCGAGTCTCATCCCTTCAACCCCTTGTTCCCGAGAAGCATGCCCGGTTAAAATAATAGCCTCGGTGAGAGGCTTTATCCTTTTGATTTCCTGCAAAGTCTCTATCCCGTCAATACCCGGCATAATCACATCAATTATGGCCACATCGAAATCGGAACCCTTTATCTTTTCGATAGCATCCTCACCGTTCAGGCAGGTTGTTACATCATATTTCTGTCTGATCAGGCGTTTGGAAAGATATTCTAAAAACATTTCTTCATCATCAACAAGCAAGAGTCTGGGGTTCATCTTTCTTATTCCTCACGAATTCAGGTAGGCGCTCTGCGCTTTTACTTTTTAAAGATAATACAAAATTGCGCAGCAAGTTCATGGAGATATTTTCTTAAAATTATAGCTGTTCTTGTTTGTCAGTTTGAGATTTTGTCATCATTCTTTTCGGTGTTTTACGAAATTCAATCCCATAATCGCTGATTTTTTGTCTAAGAGTGCGCGGTTTGATCTCCAACATATCAGCCGCTTTGGACCTCTGGCCATTAGTCATCTGCAAAGCCGTCATGATAAGGGACCTCTCCACTCTTTCCCTTGCTTGGCGCAAGGGTTCAATGCCGTCAACGCCGGCAGAGTGCAATATAGAAGATGTGTCCTTTGTTTCATGAGACTCCTGAACATGATCAGGGCGTTGATCAAACGCCTCTTCAATAAAATCCTCAGGGAAATCTTCCTGATGGATAACCGGACCTGAAGTCGTTAAAAAGACTCTCTCAATTAAATTCTTGAGTTGTCTGACATTGCCGGGCCAGGCATGTGAAATCAGGAATTCCATGGCCTCCGGGGAAAAAGTTGCCTTTTCCTTCTGGTACAGTTTAGCAAATCGTTCTAAAAAGTAGTCCACCAGATGAGGAATCGCTTCTTTTCGTTCTCTTAGAGGTGGAAGTTTGATTGGGATAACCTGCAAGCGGTAAAAAAGATCTTTTCTGAAATTTCCTGCCTTGACTTCTGCTGCAAGGTCTTTATTGGTAGCTGCAACAATGCGCACATCAACCTTGATGGGGTTTTCCGCTCCAATTCGCCGAAAGCATCCGTCTTCCAACACTCGCAGAAAGCTTACCTGGTTGAGCAGGGAAATCTCCGCGACTTCATCCAGAAACAGGGTTCCCAGGTGGGCCTGTTCAAATCTTCCCTTTGTTTGTCTCACAGCGCCGGTGAATGCTCCTACTTCATGGCCAAACATCTTGCTCTCAAATAAATCACCTGCAAGGGTGCCGCAGTTGACCGGTATAAAGGGTTTATCCCTGCGGTTGCTTTTTTGATGAATAATGCGGGCCAGGAGTTCCTTGCCTGTTCCAGACTCACCATAGATTAGGACATTAGCGTCAAACCGGGCAATCTGGTTTACGGTTTTGATAACTGCGCGCATATGCTCGCTCACCACGACAAATTCCGGGAAGAGATCCGGTTCGATTTGCCCATGTAAAGCTACCTTGGGAGGTTTCATGTGTGATTACCTGGATATATCAGTCTAACGGCCATGGCCTTAATAAAATCGTTTAACGCGCTTTTTTTTATAGAACACAGTCTTGCTGCTTTTTTAGATAGAGACGGCAGTATATCATGAATAATTATACTTTCAATTTAACAAAGCGGCAAAAAAATGTCAATAATGTGTTAGCCGTTATTTTGTTGGCATAAAATCACCGCTTTCTCGAAATGGCACGGCATTCATTTTAGAAAACAAAAAGTTTGTTAAATCGGTAGATTAACAACTGATTTGGGCTCAATATAAAAAGCTGGCATATCAGTTGCTGAGATAAAGAAGTGAGGCGCGAAAGGCGGTTGATTGTCTTGTCGAGGAGGCCAGGCTTGTTGCTTGAAAACTTGACTCATTTACAACAGCTTCTGATAACTAAAGGGCCTTGAAGGGGTATATTCATCTCAGATTTATGCACTTCCCTAAGGTCATGCATGAGCTTAAACAACGATCATGTCCCAGCAGTAGAAAATTTATTTTTTTGGGGTTGGATGCTTAAGCTGAATCGGCTATATGCTTTCTTGAAAATAGAAAAGGGATGAAACCAACCGGAAAATGATTTCGATTAATATGATACCATCGAAACGGATAAAAGATTTAATGCTTGATCTGAGCGTTCTTAAACGGGTCTCACCCCAGGCAAAGGTGGTTGAGGCCGTCAAATTACTTGATGAAAGGCGTCAAAGCGGATGTCTTCCGTTCTTGCTGGTTGTTGATGAGGTGGGAAATAAGGAGGAAATTCTGGGTAAGCTTTCAATTGACGATATCCTTGCTCAGATGGAGCCGTCCACCATGAAGATGGAAGAGCTTCCCATCTTCTGGCAGAGTCAGTTTTGGGAAGAATGCGAGGATATTCTGCAAAAGACTACCGACTCTATTATGTCTCCCGTGAAGCATGTCATTCATCAAAGCGCCACCCTGATTGAAGCCGTTCATTTGATGAATTCCGGCGGAGTCGATTGGCTACCGGTTGTGGAAAGGGAAAATGTTGTCGGTATTCTTTTTAAAGAGGACCTCTTCAACGAAGTTTTGGCCGCAGCTAATCCAAAAGACGATGAGTTGTCTGACGCTCCATCATAAGGGTGCCTTGAAATTTGTCATGCTGCTCGGATTGGGTTGCTTACAACATACACGCCTGCGTATATGTTTTGGAAAGAGGGTTTTAATTAAAAATTGTTTCACTTTGGAACATAACCTTTTGATTTTGCGATGATCTACACCATCGTCATGAGCGTATTTTCTTGACAATTATAGAGGAAAATACTAAACGAATTCAGTTATACACAGCGATATAATCAAGGCGCCCGTCCAGGCGTGATACGAGCAAAGAGACGGCGGAGCAGCCTTTGTAGGGTTGTGAGCATGTACCGTAGCGAGTGACAAAGACTGATGGGATGGATCGGACTTATCGCGGTGTGAATAAAAGCTATTTTGGACAAAAGCGGGTCAATATTCTTAACACAGCATCTTGTAAAGACAAATACTCAAAAGGAGAGACCTATGACCGAACAGCCGACAATTCGAATTCTTTTAGTAGACGATGAAGAGACTCTGCTTGAATTCTTATCCAAACGCCTTTTAAAACAGGGCTATACCGTAAAAGCAACCTTCTCTGGCGAAGAAGCTGTAAAGGTAGCACAAGATGCACATTTTGATGTGGCTGTTGTCGACTTGAAGATGCCCGGCATTGATGGTGTGGAGACCCAAAAGAGACTGAGACAGATTCAACCGTTCTTACAGTGCATTGTGTTGACCGGCCATGGTTCCATTGAAACAGCCCTGGAAAGCGGTCAACAGGAAGCATTCCAGTATATGCTCAAGCCTGTGGATTATGATAATCTCATAATTTCCATCCAAAAGGCGTACGAGAAGAAAATGAAGCTACAAAACCAAGAATTTAAAGAGAAAGTGGCAGCGATAACCACGTCGGGCATGGGGGCGCACGGCATAAGGAAGGCTATCAGCGAACTGCATAAAATTTATGGAATCGAATAACTCTCTACAGACCGAACTGAAAAGAGTCAAGCAGGAACTGGCCGGCTACAAGATAGAGTTGCATCAAACCAGAGGCTACCTGCAGTCTATTTTGCAGAGCTCTGAAGATATAATCTTTGCTACGGAAGTCGGCGGCATGCTGATATCTTTCAGCAAGGGTGGAGAAAAGGTTCTGGGTTACACATGGGAGGAGTTAGTCGGCAGAGACATTAAGGACTTAGCTGAAAACCCTCTCTTATTTAAAGAATTCATGAGCTCTTCTCTGCAGGGTGGCGTTACAACGCACTTGGATCTCCCCTTTCGGCACAAGGAAGGAAAATCAATTTACTGTAATGTCACCCTGATAAATTTGACCAACAGGGAAGGTCAAAGAGTCGGCACGGTTGGAGTCTGCCGCGATATCACCTTATGGAAAAAGTTGCAGGAAGATCTCGTTCAGATCGACAGACTGGCGGAAATAGGCAGGTTGGCGGCTGGCGTGGCCCATGAGATCAACAACCCCCTTGCCATTATCGGCGAGGCTTCGGGTTGGGCTGGCATGGTAATCAACGACGCCAAGGGCCTCACCGCTGAAGACCGATCAGAACTGGAAAAGGCTGTAAAAGAGATCAGTGGACAGACCAAGCGCTGCCGCAACATAACGCATCAACTATTAGACTTTGCCAGACGTTCCGAGCCGGAAAAAACCGAGTTTGACGTGCATACATTACTCAAAGAAAGCGTCGGTTTTTTAAAGCCTGAGTTAAAGCATACCTCTATTGAAATCGACTTTGATTTTATGCCCGGTCCCCTGTTGATGCGTTCAGATCCCAGACTGCTGGAACAGGTTTTTGTTAATTTTATTACTAACGCTATTCACGCCATTAAAAAAGCCGAGAAAGACAAAGGCCTTATTGAGATAAAAACCCTCAGGACTGATTCAAAAGCGGAAATAAGTTTTAAAGATAACGGCGTTGGCATCCCGCCGGAAAATCAACAAAAGATCTTCGATCTGTTTTACACGACCAAACCGCCGGGAAAAGGGACAGGTCTTGGTTTGCCGATTTGTCAGAATATCATCAAAAAGATAGGGGGAGAAATTTCTTTTCATAGTGAAGTAGGAGTCGGCACTTCTTTCACTATCAATGTTCCCCTTGTCTGACCATTCATTTTCTTCCTGCACGATTCTTAAAAAAACATCCCGCTCATTCATTTCATCATATAGCCACCCAGATCTCTCATCCTCGGCTATCTCGCTTTCATATTCAAATGTTCACTCCATAAATCGGCAGAAAAATGCCGCATCGTAACCTTGCATATTCAATTCGGCATGAATTTGTGAAGTCCTATAACGATCAGACTATTTTTTATCTTGCTGGAAAGGCTGTAAAAGCAAATAGTTATATCGTACGGAAGACTCCAGATAATAAAATGGCACATCTATTGCTATATTTCGATTAACAACGAGACACCTAATTGAAATCACCAACACAAATGAAAAGCTTCACTTTTTTTGGGTGGACGGATTTAGGGAGTGCCTGATGTTGAATAAAAACGAAGAAAAGAATCTTCACAATAATCAGCCTGAAACTGCCCCAAAAAACCAGTCATCCTTCTATTTTTTCCCTTTCCTGATAACCTTCATTGTTATGTTTGGGATCTGGATGCTTCTTTCCGGCAAATTTGATCCCTTTCATCTCAGCCTTGGATTCATTTCCTGTGCTATTGTTGCTTTTCTGTCATCCGACCTGTTGTTTCCATCGCCGATACTAAAAGGGAAGCTGACAGTTTTTCTACGATGGCTCTGCTATCTCCCCTGGCTGACCATAGAACTCTATAAGGCCAATATTCACCTAGTCTATCTTTCCTTACATCCAAGGATGATGGATCTGATTGATCCAAGAATTATCAAATTTAAAAGCACGCTGGATAGTGAATTAGGGTTGGTGACATTCGCCAATTCAATCACACTTACCCCGGGTACGATTACGGTTAATGTCTCAAGTGACGGAGATTTTAAGGTTCATGCAATTGATAAAGCTTGCGCTGATTCGTTACCGGGTGAAATGGAGATCAAAATTGCCAAAGTATTCAGGAAGGTCTGATGGATAATATCTTTTTATACTCAAGTCTTTACCTGGCTTTTTTAATGGTTCTTTCCTTATACCGCGCCATAGCCGGGCCTACCGTCCTGGACCGCATGATCGGCGTTAATGCCATAGGAAGCAAGACCACGGTCATGCTGATACTGATCGGTCTTCTCTATCACAGGGTCGATATGTTTGTCGACATTTGCCTGGCCTATGCCATGCTGAATTTTATCGCTGTGCTGGCGGCATCCAGGTACTTCCATAAACGGAAAGGATTATCGGATGAAATATGATGCCGGTGAGGCATGCCCGACACTTTGTTAAAAACGACGTAGCCGCACTTCAAAGATTATTCCTGTAATTTTATTCAGGTGCCTGATATGGATATTTTCGTATGCATACTGCTATTTTCCGGGCTGTTCTTTTTAACGGCAGGATCGATTGGAATCTTACGTTTTCCGGATTTTTACTCCCGGCTGCATCCGGCCGGCAAACTCGACACCCTGGGCACCCTTTTGGCGATGCTGGGACTTGCCCTCTTCAACCTTCATCATTTTTCATTAGGCGCCCTGCTCACCAGTTTAAAAATCATGCTGATCATCATATTTGTTTTTGTAGCCAGTCCCACAGCCACCCATGCAATTGTTGACGCCGGCGTCAGGGCTGGCCTGGCCCCCTGGACCAAGGGCGAAAAAAGGAGGTAACTCATGTTCTGGCAGATAGATCTGGCCATCCTTACGCTGGTTGTCGTCACCGCTGTCGCATCAATAATGGTCAAGGATTTGCTGGGCGCAGCCATCCTGTTCGGGGCTTATAGTTTTCTGATGTGCCTGCTCTGGTCCATCATGGGAGCGGTGGATGTTGCCTTTACCGAGGCCTCGGTGGGCGCAGGCGTCAGTTCCGTATTTTTTGTTGCCGCTGTTTTCCGTACGTCAAGGAGGACAAAAGATTGAAAATCATCGGACTCATCATCACGATCATCACGGGAGCATTCCTGGTTTACGCCGCAATCGATTTCCCGGCCTGGTCGGACCCGAATTCTCCGGCCAGCACATATCTTTCTCCATACTTTATTGAAAACTCAATGAAGGATACGTCCGTACCCAATTACGTTACTTCATTGCTGGCAGACTATCGTGGTTTTGACACCATGTTTGAGACGACGGTCATTTTTACAGCGGGCCTCGTCTGCTTTATCCTTTTACGAATCTCCGGAGGGAAAGAACCTGAGACCAGCCATTACCGGCATGTTCTAACCGGCGTCACCGTCACGCTTAAAAAAGGGCATAAAATACCCGAGTCAGAGGACTTTGAAAGAATCGACGACCTCTGGACGCCTCCTGATCTGATCATCAAAACAAGTTGCCGTTTGATGATCCCTTTCATTCAGCTTTTTGGTCTCTATGTCATTGCCCATGGACATTCCAGCCCCGGCGGGGGTTTCCAGGGCGGTGTCATTCTGGGGGCCAGCATCATTTTACTGGCGATATCGCACGACCTGCGCACCGCGCTGGAAAAAATGCGCGAAAAGGTGGTCGCCATTCTCTGCCCCATAGGCGTTTCTATCTATGCGGGCACCGGCACCCTCTGCCTTTTGTTAGGAGTTAATTTCCTTGATTACAGCGCACTCGCCTCAGTGCTCCATGTGGACCCCATCGCTGCACGCTCCCATGGCATTTTCATGGTGGAAATCGGCGTCGGCATCGCGGTCATGACCACTATGATATGGATCTACAACAACATTTCATCGGCGGGAAAATACAACCAGGGACTATGAATATGTCTGAACTGATACCGACTATTATCGCCAAGTATAATTACTGGATCTATATCACCTTAATGATGATCGGTCTTTATGCCATGATTGCCAAAAACAACCTGGTCAAAAAGATTGTGGGCATGAACATCTTTCAAACGGCCATTATTCTGTATTACGTGTCCATAGGCGTTAAAAAAGGGGCCACCATTCCGATTTCAACAGGCGGACATGGGGCGGCCCATGAAGCGGTACATGCTGCGGATTACCTCAATCCGCTGCCGCATGTACTGATGCTGACAGCCATTGTTGTCGGGGTGGCTACCCTCGGCGTTGCCCTGGCTTTGTGCCTGAGAATTTACAGCCGGTACAACACCCTCGAGGAAGATGAAATCTTAGCGCAGATAAGAAAAAAATGAGCCAACAATATCCTGCCATTCTCGTCATTGTTCCCTTACTGTCCGCCTTTGCCATCAGCATTGCCGGCTGGGTGAATAAAAGACTGTGTTTTCCGATTATCGTAACGGCACTGAGCGTCGTTGTCTATGCATCAATCGGTCTGCTGTTAACGGTGCTGGAAAAAGGCGTGGTCATTTATCACCTGGGCGGCTGGCCGCCACCGGTAGGCATCGCCTATTATGTTGATCATTTAAATGGCTTGGTGCTGGTGGTCGTTGCCAGTGTAGCCCTTTTGAATGTGATCGCCGCTAAAAAAAGTATTGAGCAGGAATTCCCGGATAAGGCGGCGCCGTTCTATACCTTATACATCCTGATGGTAACCGGTCTCCTGGGTATTGTGGTCACCGGAGATGCCTTTAACCTTTATGTACTGCTGGAGATCGCGGCACTTACCGGTTACGGCCTGCTTGCCATGGGAGAAGAACGCGCCCAGCTGTCATCCCTGAATTATCTCTATATGGGTACCATCGGCGCCTGTTTTTATCTGCTGGGTGTCGGCTATCTCTATATTGTCACCGGCTCCCTGAATATGATGGATATTGCGCGGTTACTGCCCCCCCTTTATCAATCCAAGGCCGTGCTGGCCGCTTTTATTATCTGCATGGTCGGGGTCTGGCTCAAGATGGCCTTCTTCCCCCTGCACTCCTGGCTGCCCAATGCCTATACCCATGCCACTTCGGCGGCCAGCAGTCTGATTGCCCCGCTGGTGACCAAGGTGATGGTCTATGTGATGATACGGCTCATTTTAACCATCTTTACCCCCGAATTTGCCTTTGCCACCATGGCTTTGAACAACGTCGTGGTCTGGCTTGCCGTCATCGCCATTGTCATGGGCGCCATTCTTGCCCTGGCGGAACGTAATCTCAAGAAAATGTTGACCTTTATCATCGTGGCGGAAGTTGGCTACATGGTGGGCGGCGCCTGGTTGGGAAACCGTGCCGGCATGACCGGCGCGATCCTCCATATTGTCAATGACGCCCTGATGACGCTGTGCGTCTTTCTGGTGGTCGGCAATATTGTTTATAAAGTCAAGGGATATGCCTTTGAGGACCTGCAAGGGTTGTTCCGGAAAATGCCTTTTACCATGGGGGCCTTTGTTGTAGGAGCCATGTCCATTATCGGGGTTCCCCCCACCTGCGGTTTTTTCAGCAAGTGGTATCTGATCCTCGGGGCTCTTCAGGCCGGCCATTACGGCTTTGTGGCCGCCCTTATTTTCAGCAGTCTGGTGTCGGTGGTTCTGTTTTTCAGGATTTTTGAAATCTGCTATTACGAGCCATTCAGCGATCATCATGGACATGATCATCCGCCGGAACCAATGGATGAAGCACCGCTTTTGATGGTGGTTCCACTGTTAATTGTGGCCGTTATCCTGATCCTGGTCGGGCTTTACACGGGTGATATTGTTAATCATATTATTAAATTTGCCATTCCTGAAGGTCTGGTGTGATAATGGAAACGATCACTTCAATCAAACCCTTGCTGGCCGTTCTGGTTTCGCTGTTAGTTACTCCCATGCTGGTTTCGAGCAGAAATCCGAACGTCCGCGAGGGCTGGACCTTTGTAGCGGCCATTATCAAGCTTGCCATTGTAGCCTCCATGGTACCGGCAATCCTGCAGGGAACGGAGATCGTCTATACAGTCGCCGAAGTATTCCCGGGCGTTGCCATTAAATTCAAGGTTGACGCCTTCGGCATGCTCTTCGCGCTTGTCTCTTCCTCGCTGTGGATTGTGACGACCATTTATTCCATCGGCTATATGCGCGGACTGAATGAACACAGCCAGACCAGGTATTTCTGTTTTTTTGCCATCGCCCTTTCAGCCACCGTTGGCGTGGCTTTTTCCGCCAACCTGTTTACCCTGTACCTTTTTTACGAGATGCTTTCTTTTGCCACCTATCCTCTGGTTGCGCATCATCAGGACCGGGAGGCACGCAGTTCAGGTAGAAAATATCTGCTGTATATCGTGGGCGCCTCGATCGGGCTGGTTCTTCCAGCCATGATGATATGTTACAATCTGACAGGCACCCTTGAGTTCTCCAAGCAAGGAATTTTTACCGGAACGGAACCTAATGCCACCATGCTCGTGCTTCTGCTCATGTTGGTGCTCGGTTTTGCCAAGGCGGGGATCATGCCCTTTCATTCATGGCTTCCCGCAGCCATGGTGGCGCCCACACCGGTCAGCGCCCTGCTGCATGCGGTGGCTGTCGTCAAGGTCGGCGCTTTCAGCGTTCTTCGCGTTCTCACAGGCGTATTTGGCATAGACCTTTTGGCCCGCCTTAATCTCGGTACCGTCATCTGCTATATTGCCGCCTTTACCGTTATTACTGCTTCACTTATCGCTCTTTCCCAGGACGGCCTGAAAAGGCGCCTCGCCTTTTCCACCATTGGCCAGCTTTCCTATATTGTATTGGGCGTGGCGCTCCTTTCACCTAAGGGGATGATAGGCGGCATGACCCATATTGCCATGCACGCCTTCGGCAAGATCACCCTGTTTTTTTGTGCCGGTGCGATTTTTGTCGCCACGGGCAAAAAGAACATCAGCGAAATGGTCGGCATCGGCAGAAGAATGCCGATTACCATGGTCGCTTTCTTCATTGGTTCTCTGAGCGTAATCGGTCTACCTCCCACCGGTGGTTTTTTCAGCAAATGGTATCTTGTCCAGGGTACTATCCAGGCTGATCAGTGGCCTATGCTGGTTGTGCTTCTTTCAAGTTCACTATTAAACGCCGCCTATTTTTTCCCTATTGTGTATAAGGCCTTTTTCTGCACGCCGGAAGAGGCCATGTTTGAAAACAGAATAGAAGAGGCCCCAATATGGTGCGTGGTCCCTCTGGTGGTTACCGCCGCAGGCTCTATCGCGCTGTTCTTTTATCCTACGCTCTTTCTCAAACTGGCGGAACTGGCGACGAGGTAACTGATGAATG
Organism: Pseudomonadota bacterium; assembly: GCA_018897105.1. Classification (GTDB taxonomy): domain Bacteria; phylum Desulfobacterota; class Desulfobulbia; order Desulfobulbales; family SURF-16; genus SURF-16. The sequence goes on along the minus strand of JAHILF010000170.1, from coordinate 6,495 downwards.
CAAATGAAGTATTAAACATCAGGAGCGGTCAATGAAACAAAAAAAAGAATTCGATTATTTTGACCGGCCTGAAACCATAAAAAAGCTATGGATCCTTCTTTACGTTGTCTGCGTGCTGACAATAGTTCCTGACTTTTTTACCGACCGGCATGCCTACTTTGGGGTTGACGGTTATTTTGGGTTCTTTGCACTGCTTGGATTTATTTCATGTGCGGTTCTGATACTCTTTTCCAAATTAATCGCTCTGGTGCTGAAAACAAAGGAGGATTACTATGATAGGTGATTTTCCGCCTGCCGCACTCCTGATACTTGGCGCCCTGTTGGTGCCTTTCTTTAAGGGGAATGCCCGTAACTGGTATGTAATCATCCTTCCAGCGCTTGCCTTTTATTTGATTTCCCAGCTACAGCCCGGATCTTCCTGGCAAATTCATTTTTTCGGCTTTGACCTTACCTTTTTAAGAGTGGATAAACTCAGCAAGGTCTTTGGCTATATCTTTACCCTCAACGCGTTTGCAGCCTTCATTTATTCCTTTTATCTGAAAGACAGCACCCAGCATATGGCCGCCCTTTTCTATATAGGAAGCGCCTTGGGCGTGGTCTTTGCCGGCGACATGGTTTCCCTTTATTTCTTCTGGGAAGTTATGGCGGTGGCCTCTACCTTTCTGATTCTGGCACGAAAGACCGAAAAGGCCCAGGGATCCGCTATGCGTTACATCCTGGTGCATATTTTTGGCGGGCTTTGCCTGCTGGCCGGTCTGGTAATCTATATCAACCAGACCGGATCGGTTGACTTTAATGCCATGACCGATCGGAACCTGGGAACCTATCTTATCCTCATTGGCATTCTGGTCAATGCCGCCGCTCCTCCCATGCACGCCTGGCTCCCTGACTCCTACCCCGAGGCTACGGTAACCGGGGGAGTCATTCTCAGCGCGTATACTACCAAGACTGCGGTTTATACCTTGATCAGGGGTTTCCCCGGCTGGGAAATACTTATAGTGATAGGATGTTGTATGACCATCTACGGTATTATTTATGCGCTTCTGGAAAACGACATGCGGCGCATCCTCGCTTACAGCATTATCAACCAGGTTGGTTTCATGGTCACCGGAGTAGGTATCGGCACCATGATGTCTTTAAACGGCGCCGCGGCTCATGCCTTTTGTCATATTATCTATAAGGCGCTTCTCTGGATGTCCGCCGGTTCAGTGCTGTATATGACGGGAAAAAGCAAGTGCACCGATCTTGGCGGCCTTTACAAAACCATGCCATGGACCCTGATTTTCGGCACAATCGGGGCTCTTGCCATTTCCTCGGTGCCTGCTACAAGCGGATTTACCAGCAAATCCCTTATCATAGACGGAGCCATTCATGAACACCTGTTCTGGGTATGGCTTATTTTAGAAATTGCATCGGCCGGCGTTTTTCTCCATGCCGGAATCAAATTCCCTTATTTTGTCTTTTTTGCCAAGGATAAGGGGTTGAGACCAGGGGAAACAAATAAGTCCATGCTTATCGCCATGGGTTTTTTAGCCTTTCTGTGTATTTTTCTCGGTGTTTACCCGAAACCGCTTTACGATATCTTGCCCTATGAAGTACATTACCAGGCATATACTATCAATCATGTGGTGGCCCAGTTGCAACTGCTTTCCCTCTCGGCCCTGGTCTTTTTCCTGTTTCTTAAGTTACTCAAACGGACAGAGACTATTTCCATTGATACCGACTGGTTTTATCGCAAAGGGGGACGCCTCTTTTATTATCTCATGGACAAATCCTTGAATGGCATTAACAGGTTCGCAAATAGAGTCTTGGCCGAAGGATTGGCCGGATTTGTCGGTCGCATATCAAGACGTGGCCCGGAAATTTTCACCTTGGGGGTTTTGATTCCTCTCTGGAGCGTCTCCGGCTCGAAAGGTGAAAAACTTCAGGGTAAGATCGAAACTGCTCGTGCGGCTTTGCAAACAGGAACCGCACCGGTGGGAATCGGGGCTGCTCTAGCCACTGTATTTCTGGTAATCATTTTCCTGTTAACGTAAGATAAGTTTTAATTTCAGTTTAGCGGGTAGGCATAAAGAGGAGATATCTATGACTTCTGTAGAAGACCTGAAAAAAATTATACTGTTTGAGAATCTGACTGACAAGATGCTTGAACAATTGCTTCCCATAGTTCAGGTAAAGTCATTTGAGGGAAGGCAGATCATTTTCGAAACGGGCAGCGCGGCCTCATATTTCTACTCACTAAGAAGAGGCAAGGTGTTGTTGGAGGCTGAACTCTCCTCTATGATTATCATCTCCCTGGGCGCTATCAAACCGGGGTACTCATTCGGCTGGGCGACCCTCCGCAAGGAAGCCATCCACGCCTCAATGGCTGTTTGCGCCGAACCCAGTGAAATCTTTATCATGCCTAAAGACGAACTTTTCAACCTTTTTGAAAAAGATCATACCATGGGATTCTTAGTTATGCGGAAGGCGGCCGATATTCTGGAGAATCGCCTTGAACGCCGGACTGCTCAGTTTCTCAAGGTCATCACGAAACATCCCGATATCGCCGAACTTCTGGGTCTGTAATAAAAGTATCCTCTTGTCCTTCTTTTGCGGAACTCAGCCCTGGATTCCGATATTATCAAGATTTCAATACTGTTATATTACGGGCAACAAAACCGAAACGGTAGTCCCTTGACCGGCTGTTGAATCCAAGAGAATCTCCCCTCCATGTTCATGAACGACTTTTTGAGTAACGAGAAGCCCGAGTCCTATACCTCGTCCTGCTTTGGTAGTGAAAAATCTTTGGAAGAGCTGCCCCTTTACCTCATCAGTCATGCCGCATCCATTATCCACGACTGTGATGTGGATGTTTTTACCGTGATCGGCGCCGGCCCTGATCCTGGTCTTAACAACGACCTCCCACTTCTTGGAAAGATCGACATCATAAATGCAAGCATCAATAGCATTTGAAATCAGATTCACCAATGCCCGACGCATACCGTCATACTCAATATCAGCCTCCTTCAGGTCAGGATCCAGGTCCATGCTCAACTTAACCTTATGAATTCCAGCCTCTTCTTTAAAAATTCTCATTACTTCCGGAACAATTTCATTGAGTCTGCAAGAACCGCGTTGCGGCGCCGTCTGTTTCGCATACCTTAACAAATCAAGGACAAGATCCGAGACTCGCTCTATATTGTGTTGAAACATGGCCCACCCCTCCTCCATCATATCGGGTTTTTCTTTAGCCATGCCTGTGTGGACCATATAGATGCCGCCGCCGAGTCCGGTCATGATATTCTTGATATAATGCGCCAATCCCGACACTGTCTCTCCAATGCTGGCAAGGCGCTCGGTTTTTACCAGCTCGTCCTGGGCCTGCCTGAGGCCAAGCTTGCATTCCTCCACCTTTTTCTCTAAATTTTCTGTATAATCCTTTAACTGTTCGCACATGGCCAACTTTTTCTTGGCCCTTTCAAGCGAAACCATTAAAACTTCATCCCGCAGCGGTTTAGTGACGAAATCCGATGCCCCATGCTGGAGGGCAGCTATGGCGGTATCCATATCTCCGTGGCCGGTGATGACAATGACTTCCACCTCTTTGTTCAAGGTCTTGATCCTCTTAAGCACCTCAATGCCGTCAATGCCTGGCATCTTAATGTCGGTCAGAACGAGTTGAGGACATTGTTCCTTGAAAATCTTCAGGGCCTTTTCACCGTTCTCGGCCGTCAACACATCATATCCTTCGCTGGATAAAGAGAGTTTCAACATCTCCAGGATAGGCCGCTCATCATCAATGACCAATATCTTTGTCATTTCGACACACCCTCTTCTTGATAGGCAGGAAAGCGAACCGTAAATGTAGTACCCACTCCCAAGATTGATTCCACGCTGATATCGCCCTGAAAATCTTTCACCAGATTATAGGTGATAGAAAGCCCCAGACCGGTTCCTTTGCCCACTTCTTTTGTCGTAAAAAACGGTTCGAATATTTTTTCGCGGACATGTTTTGATATACCCGTACCGGTATCCGAGACCAGGGCCACCACCATACCATCTTTTTCGTGGGTGGAAATTGTGAGTTTTTTAATTTCCTTTGATTCATCTGCATCCAAAGCATCTCTGGCATTGGTAACCAGATTCAGAAAAATCTGCTCCAGCCGGTTCTTGTCGCTCATGATCTTAGGCAGATCTTTACCCAGTTTGAGAATGACTTCTATGTTTCGCAATTTGAGTTGCTGGCCCATAATCGTAAAGACATCTTCTATCGGTTTATTTAAATCAACCAGGTAGACCCTAAAATCACTTCTCCTGCCAAAGTCACGTAAATGGTTGATAATAGTGGCAGCACGATCCACCTGCTCGTTTATGTTGCGGCTCACTGTCAAGAGTTGATCCTCGGAGACATGCGTTCCCCGTCTGATCATTTTAGCAAGAAAATCGCTTCCTACCCGGATAACGTTCAGAGGTTGATTAAGCTCATGGGCGATACCGGTTGCCATCTCACCAAGGGTAGCCATTTTGCCTGCCTGGATCAACTGGGCATCCCGTTCAAGACCGCGGGTAATATCCACGGTTCTAATAATGAGGGACAGACCAAGGCCTTCATGATGCAGCTTCCGAAACTTGCCGACACGGGCATGTAAATCAACAAAAAAATGACCGCCGTCTTTTTTGCGAGCCCATAGCTTGTGCATAAAGCCATATTCGTTATTAGAGGCAAGTTTGCGAAGCTCTTCACTGATGCGCTGGTTGTCATCATTATTGAAGAGATCAATAAAGGACGTTCCCAGCAATTCCTTGCGGGAATATTGATATTTTTCCGCAGCCTGCTTGTTTAAATCGAGGATTCTGGCCGTTTTCATCTCAACCATGAACAGCGGATTCGGGTCATAACTAAACAAGACCCGATACTTTTGTTCAGAGGCCTTTAATTCCTCTACAGCCCTCTTCCTCTCATATATTTCAAGCTGTAGCTGCTCAATAGCCATCATCAGTTCGGCTGTGCGCTCCCCGACTCGTTGCTCCAGACCGTCACGAGCCTCCAGCAGCTCCTGTTCCACTATTTTTCGGGATGTAATATCATGTAAAATGTGGACACTGCCCTTTGGTGTGCCGTTGAGGTTTGAGTAGATAGCGGCGCTGATGCTGACGTCCAGGATTTTACCTTCTTTGGTATGTCGCCGACTTTCTATACCCGAGAAGCTTTTTCCCGACCGCACCTTATCGATCATCATTCTGGTTTCCGGCCAATTTTCCTCCGGGACATAATCCAGTTTCTGTCCCAGTCGCTCCTCCGGCGTCCAGCCGAACACCTGCGTGAAGGCCGGATTAATATAGGTGCATTTGCCCTCCATATCATAGACAACAACAGGGTCAGGACATGCATCCAACATCGTGCGATATCGCTCTTCGCTCTCATGGAGTGCATCCTCGGCCTGTCGGTGCCTGATGACTCTCCCCAGTCGCTTGGCAATCATATTAACGAGATCTCTCTCTTCCTTCAGAAAAGGGCTCTTGTAATCCACCGCTTCATCATGAAGATAACAGACTTCCACCAAGCCCACACGTTGGCCGTGTATGACAATGTTACTACTTAGATTCCATTCCGTTTTTTTATAATTTTCAGTCAGATATTCCTGATTCTGATAAGTAATGCGAGCGCATGCAATTTCCTGATACTGAAAGGCGGGGGGAATGAGATCTACCATCCCCTGAAAAATTTCTTCAAATGATGTGTCAAGTCTTTCAATAAGATCGGAGACACCGAAAAGACAGTGTAATTCTTTGACTCTTTTGTTAAGATCTTGCGTCTTCTTCCGTAGTGCATTCCCTCTTAGCTCCAACTCGGCAAGCATTTCTTCTTCAATCTTAAAGACATCCCAGAAAAGCCGGGCCGCCATATGATCCATCAAGCGGATATGGGCCGGCTTGGTGCGGGAGATCTCCTCGGCGATCTCATCGCGGCCCGTCAGCTCAATGATCATATTGAGAACTTTTAACTTATAGAGATCCCGGTAATCCGTAGTCGTATAAATCCGGTGTTCCTGGGCGTAACGGTACCCTACCGTTTCCGGATTGGTATCCGACACCGCTATGATATTCATATGAAGCTGATCAAGCTTTTCAGCAAAGATCATATCCATAAGCGCCTTGCATCCAGGACCGCCGCCGACAATTGCCACATTAATTGTTTTAGTTCGATTCTTCATTTGATTATCAGTAATTGCTTAAGACTTTTGCATAGACCGTTTGAACCTCACGGAAAAGGTCGTTCCCTGCCCGACCTCCGACTCAAACGAGACCTCTCCGTCCTGTTCATTCACTATCTTCTGGGTGATGAGAAGACCAAGTCCTGTGCCGCGGCCCGCCTTGGTGCTGAAAAATCTGCTAAAAAGCTTGGCCTTTACCTCATCCGTCATCCCCGCTCCATTATCACTGACTTGAAAAAGAATGGCCTCGCCTGAACCTGCATCGGTCTCCAGTCTGGTCCTCACCTTGACTTCCCAG
>JAHILF010000002.1 GCA_018897105.1 Pseudomonadota bacterium | reverse complement strand
GGAGCGCCAGCCGGGCGAGCAAAGGAGAACGCGGCATCTGGCAACGCCGGTATTGGGAACACCTCATCCGCGACGAAGGGGATTTTGCGAGACATGTGGATTACATCCATTTCAATCCGGTGAAACACGGCCATGTGACCCTGGCGGCGGATTGGCCGTATTCGAGCATCCATCGGCATATCGAGGCGGGGATGATGGACCACGATTGGGGCGGTGGAATCTGCGGCAACGATGAAAGTGGCTATGGCGAGAGGGGATGATGTTGTTGGGGTTCGTTCCTCTCCCCAACCTACCGTGCTGCCATATGTGTGAGACCATATGTCCCACCGGCGCAATCTCCCGGGTAAAGCTCGGCGAAAACGACCATAAGTATGTTTCCGACGATGAAAAGTGTATCGCCTGCGGCTTCTGCGCCAATACCTACCCCTGCGGGGTATGGCTGATGCGGCCCTTTTAGCCTAGCTTTTCAGCTACTCTGTCATAAAAAAAACCGGACGCCCTTGCAGGACGCCCGGTTTTTTTATTTGCAGCAGGATAAAAAGTCGGTTTGTTTTTACGGACGCACAGCCCGCACATGCCCTGATAAATTCGGCTTGTAGGAACGGGTCAGTTCACAGGAAACGCCATCCTGCCAGGAGCCGGCGATAATTTCATCTCCAGTTACGACGCACCAGTAGTTTCCTTTCAGGAAGATATCGTTGTCACCCTCTTTTGCCTGACCGAAATCAACAATGTTGTGCAGTGCCAGCACCTCATCAGGGGTGGGGAGCCGCCAGTCGCTAAAACCTCCCAGGGTAAGATTTTCCACATAATCAACCGCCTCTTCCTTGCTGGTAAACAAGGGGCTTCTTTCCTTCTGCCACATCAGGTCCGATCCCGGCGCCTGGAAAATGCCATTATGCAAGTCGATAAAGGTTGCGGCGCCCTGGGGGCCGGTTGCGGCACATCCCGCCAACAGCAAAAGAAATCCCAGGAGAAAGGGGGTGAACAGCAGTCTGAAATTCATAAGCGTACCTCAAAAAGTGAACTGTTAAAAACCGACCGTTTGGTACAAAAAATAAACATTTGTTAAGTATTTGTCAATGACTTCTTTCCCGGGCGGAGAAAGGTGATGAAGCGTGAACGGTCCTGCCTGCTCAGGTGACAACAGGATTCCTGACTTGTTTTTGCCCGCAAGGGCGGTTATTTCTGGATGAGCTGTTCCGGATGAAGAAGAATGACGGCCACAGTCCATCTTTGCCGGCCGAGCTTTTCGCCCGCGCTGTCAACGGAATATTCATAAAGGCTGCGCTGGAGCGGGGCAAGATCCACGGTGGGGTAGGAGCTGCCCCTGGAAAAGTTTGACAGTCCGCAGACATGGGCGGCGCCGTTGATGACGGTGGGCACCCCGTAGGTGCGGCAGTTGATTGGCCGGGCGTCATAACAGCGGCAGAGCCCCTGGTCGCTCAGCAGCGGGCAACGGATCCGGGCCGTGGATGGGTCGCCGTTGCCTTGGAAAATTTCCTGCCATTGCTGCTCTGCCGGTGGGCATCCGGCCAGAATTTCATTTTGGCTGTCAGGGGGCAGCGTCTTGAAGTGAGCGAGCAGATTGGCGGCTTCGATATAGGAGAGGTCAAAGGCGGCATTGCAGCAGTCCGTACACCCTTTGCCGCACCGGATCTCAGCCGGGAAGCGTTCAAAAAGCATGGCCATGGTCTGATCGACAAACTGATAGAGATGTAATAATTTGGCAAACATTGATCTGATCCCTGTAAGATGAGTGAGAATTACCGGGCTCCCGGCCTGGGAAACGCAAACACCGAAGTTGTACAGGAAAAGCGGATGGAGTGCAAGAAAAGGGAAGGGGAGGAGAGTTGATTTCCTGCCGGATCGGTTTACATTATAATCTGAGTATTTTCCAGCAGGAAGCCTGCAATGATATTATTCCTTGACCTGGAAAAACATCCGGGCGGTCGACCCACCTTGGCTTACGCAGTCCCGATAAGGCGGCGCGCAGAGAAAATAATAATATTAACAGAGGAATAAGCACGATGAACAGTATACATATTGTCTGTCCCGAATGCTTCAGCGTCAATCGGGTTCCGGCTGAAAAGCTCGGGGCCGGCGCGCTGTGCGGCAAGTGTAAAAACAGGCTCTTTGCCGGCAAACCGGTGGAATTAAATCAAGCCTCCTTCCAGAAACATATGGAGCGCAATGACATCCCGCTGGTGGTGGATTTCTGGGCGCCCTGGTGCGGACCGTGCAAGATGATGGGGCCGGTATTTGCCCAGGCAGCCGCCCAGCTTGAGCCTCATGTCCGCCTGGCAAAAGTCAATACCGAGCAGGAGCAGGCCCTGGCCGCCCAGTTCGGCATCCGCTCCATCCCGACCCTGGCGGTTTTCAAAAACGGCCGGGAGGTGGCCCGTCAACCCGGGGCCATGGATCTGGGCAATCTGCTGCAATGGGTGCGGTCCCATATCTGAAACGCTCAAACGCTGGAACGCTCAAACCCTGGAGTATTCTACTCCTCTTTGATGGCGAGCAGGGGCTCCATGCGGGCCAGGCGCAGGACGGGCGCCAGGGCGCCGATCAGGCAGACTGCGATGCCGGAAAACATGGAAAGGGCGCTGAGCAGAATGTTTTCCGGGGAAAGACCGGAATGGGCGCCGAGGCGGGTCAGCAGATTGAAATCCCCGGCCAGGTAGAGGATAAGACCATGTCCCAGCGCGGTGCCAATCAGCCCGCCGATAAAACTGATGATAAAGGCCTCTCCCAGGAACATCTGCACGATATGGTGCCGGCGGGCGCCGATGGCCCGCAGGATGCCGACCTCACGCTGCCGCTCATTGGCCATGGCCGTGAAGGTTGACCAGGCAAGCAGTATGGCCAGTACCGAGGAAATGGTGATGGTAATGGAAAATACTTTGAGGATGTCCCGCAGGGTATTGCGGACATCGGCGCCGATGGAGCCTCGGGTCATGATGCCGATTCTGGGGTTGATGTCGCGGATCTTGGCCACGACCTGATCCACATCCGCGCCCTCCCTGACTTTCAGGAAAATAATGGAGATTTTGCCAGGGGTATATGAGCCCATGGCTTCCTTGGAAATCTTGCTCAGGTCTTCAACCCTCATGAAAATGCCCCGGTCAAGTCCGGTCCCTGTTTCTTCGAGATGACCGACGATATCCACTCCTGATCCGAACAGTTTCGCCGTGGCAATCAACCCGAGATATTCGTAGACATAGCTGCCGACAAAAACCTCCCCGGCGTTCAGGTTTTTATTTCCCTGTATCCAGGGGGTGACGATAAAATCCGTGGCAGGATCGATGGCGATGACCTGTCCCTCATCAATGCTGCAGCAGCCTGAATCCAGGGTATGCAGGTAAATCTGGTAGGTGCCGGCGGCAATGTCGGGCAGATCAATAAGTGTCTTGAATTCCGTTTGGTCCATGTAAAAGGTTTTGACCAGGGACTCGAGGATGAATTCATCAGCCATGCTTTTTGCTTCCGGCGGTACGATGACAATATCGGCGCCGAGACGCATGGCTGCGGCATCGATGTCTTCACGCACGGCTTTGGTGAACAGCAGGGCAAAAACCAGCAGGGCCACCAGCAGGGAAACCGCCAGGGCCAGGACGAAATTGCGGAATATCTTTCTGGCCACGTTTTTCCAGGCAATTGAGGCAATGGCCATGGCGCTGTTAAAGTGCATGTCGGGGTGTCCTCTGGTGAACGAATGAGGTAGGCGGACGGTTAGCGAAAATGATGTCTGCTGTCTCGATCATACAATAACCCCGGGTGGCGTGGGTAAAAGAGCTTCCAGTCAAACAGCAGGTTGAGTAATGGCCGGGAACCGCTGGTCCGCGGTTCCCGGCGTGTCTGTTATGGCAAATAATACAACTTATTTCCAGTTTACATCAAGACCGCACAGCACGGCATGGGGAGCGTCAGGGCCGGTGCCCAGTTCAGTGTCATGGCATTTCAGGCAGGTTGATGTGGGATTGCCGATGAATTTTTTGGCAGTCACATCATAAAGCTTAAGCTGGCCGTCCATACGCCATTCACCGTCAGCTGGCTTTTCCGGGGCGGCGCAGCCCGGCAGGATGCTTTTGGTCCTGGAGGTGGCAATGACATATTTGCTGTCCGGAGTGAAGATGGCATCATGGGTTTCCTGCAAGTTAGGCATGGTTTCCTTATCAAGCGGGTTCAGGGTTTTGGCATCAAGCAAGATCAGCATATCGCCGGTGGCGTTGGCAATGTATTTGCCGTCCGGCGAGTAATACTGGCGGAAGCTGATGGAGGACTTCTGGTTGACGTCCACCGAGCCCTGGCGCAGAACCTTCACCTTGCCCTGTTCGAGGGCGGCGGCATCAAGCACGATCATGTGCAGCTTGCCCACCGTGTCCCCCAGGTCCTTGTTGTCCTGGCCGACATTGGACTCGTTAACGGTAATGAGAATTTCCTTCATATCCGGAGAATTGGTGCCGTGGATGAATTTGTAGCCTTTCTTGATGTCGGCGTCGGTGCCTTCGATGAAGACGTTGTGTTTGACCTGCATGTCTTTTTTGCTGATGACACTGATGTAACCGGGCTTATTCATGGAGATGGGCATGTAATAATCCTGGGTTTGAGCCGAGGCGCAGTAGCCCGCCTTGGTATTGAGGACATTATCCGGAATCTTCATGGTGGCATCTTTGATGACTTCGCCGGTTTTGAGATTGCTTTTTCCGTAATGGTAGACGTCATTTGCCTCGTGATCAGGCTTGTACGTCGACCAGTAAAGGGTGTCACGATCCTTGCTGTCAATACGGGCATCATGGGTGGGGTGGGTGTCACCGGTACCGATATCAACCTTATCAAGTTGCTCGATGGTGATCGGTGTTTCGGCAGTGGGATCAATCTTGAAAGTTGCCTTGGCAAAATGTCCTCCCATACCGGCTACATAGGCCGTTCCTGCATACTCGGTACCTGCCAGCACTGAGCTGGTCCCCGCGATGCCTCCTACCATCATGGCACTTAGCGCAATGGCTCTGATAACCTTCTTTCTTGTCAATTCCATAGTTTCCCTCCTATGAATTAATAAATACGGTTTCGCAGAAATTTGCTCACCGATAGTAAACTGAAATCTCAAGTCTCCGGTGTACTCAGCATGGCGCGAAATACCTCGCAGTTGCGGCAGATCGACATTTTGCTTTGCCAGCTTTCTTCGGCTGTACATTTGCAGATCGTGCCATTAATAAACCAGCAGAGCGTACCGCAGCGGTATTCCCAGGCCGGGCAGGCTTTTCGTTGATCATCTGAGCATTTTTTTATATCCCAGCACATCTTTGCGGTTGAATGATTGTCATTGATTCTGCTTAATATGAAATAAAGTTGTCTTTCAATGTGGGGGGGGATGGTTCTATCACCCTGTTCATAACTGCGAATGGTTCGTAGAGAAACGGCAAGAATCGCCGCAAGACCCTTCTGAGTTTTTTTTAATTTTTTGCGAATCTGGATCAGTTCATCTTTTTCCATGAAGAGGTCCTTTACGCGGTTCATTAATCTGTAATGTGCTGCAAATAGTTGTTGACATAATGTGACACATTGTGGCACATTATGTCAACAACTATTTATAAAAAAGATATAAATGAAGACAGAAAAATAAATTACAAACGATCTGATATCATTCGATTTCGTCTGATGATGGCAAACGGGGTGGTGACGTGATTATTCAGTGCGAGCAGTTAAGCAAGACCTATAGGGCGGATGACACGGTTGTTCAGGCGGTTGATGATGTCAATCTGGATGTTGCCAGCGGTGATTTTGCCGTAATATTGGGGCATTCGGGTTCCGGGAAAACAACACTGCTCAGTCTCATCGGCGGGTTGACCAGCCCTGACAAGGGATGTGTCCGCATCCATGGCAGGGACAACTGGAGCTCTGGTGATACCTATCTTTCCCGGCTGCGCAATAAGACCATTGGTTTTATTTTCCAGTTTGCCAGCCTTATACCCACCCTTACCGCTTTGGAAAATCTCCTGTTGCCCCTTTATTTTCAGGCAGATGCCGCAAAAGGGAAAGATCGTGCCATGAGCCTGCTGACAGAAGTCGGACTGGCAGACAAGGCAAACGTCTATCCCGCGCAACTGTCCGGCGGCCAGCAGCGCCGGATCGCCATTGCCCGGGCATTTATCAATGAGCCGGAGATTATTCTGGCAGATGAGCCCACAGGTGATCTTGACGAGGAAACCGAAGCCGATATTCTCACCATGTTTCGACGCTTTCATAAACAAGGCATGACCTTTCTGGTGGTAACCCACAATATCCATCTGGCTGTGACCCAGCATAAAAGCCGCATTCTGCATACTATCCTGGATGAAATTTTTCTCTTGCATAACAGCACTTGCGATCTTGCTACTCCTTTCCGGCTGCGAGTCCGGTCAGCGGAAGAATTCGCTGAAGGTCGGCGACAGTGCCCCGGATTTTACGATTACTGATATGAGGGGAGAAAAAATCAGTCTGCATGAGTGGCTCGGACACCCGGTTATCTTGCGTTTCTGGAGCACTGATTGCATATACTGTCGGGCAGATACCCCGATTTTTAATGAATATTTCAATAAATTTAAGGACAGGGGGCTGCGGGTAGTTTATTTAAATTCAGGAGCCTCCCAGGGAGAAGTCGCCCGGTTTGTCAGCGATCTGGCAATCCCCTTTCCGGTGGTGATGGATAAGGCTGGTGCAGTAGCCGCACTCTACAGGGTAAAAATTGTGCCGCAGACCATTATCATTGATCCGGATCAGAAAATTACTGCCGCTGTGCCTGGGGGTGTCGGTGAGGCAGAGCTGCAGAAACTTCTTGGAAAATATTTTGATGGTGGAGGAAAGAGATGAAAAATGGGCGTTTGTTTGGTTATGGGGCAGCGATGCTGTTTTTTTTCGCATCTGTTTGCGCGGTACCGGTCTTTGCCCAACCTCTTGACAAGATCGACAACAGTTCACGCTGTGCTGTTTGCGGCATGTTCGTGGTAAAATACCCAAACTGGGTTACCCAGATCCGGGATAGCGCAGGCAATATAGAACTCTTTGACGGGGTCAAGGATCTGATGGCCTATTATTTCGATCCGGGCTCATTCGGGGCTGACAGCAAGCTGACCGCGGAGGAGATCTGGGTCAAGGACTATTATACCCTTGCCTGGCTTGATGGTCGTAAGGCCTTTTATGTGGTAGGCAGTGATGTCTACGGCCCCATGGGAGAAGAGTTTGTTCCTTTCCAGGACAAGTCGACGGCTGAGAGTTTCCTGCAGGATCATCATGGCAGCAAGCTGCTGTCTTTTCCTGAGATTACCAGTGAAATGATTGACTCAATGCGTTCCCCGCATCACATGATGCAATAGCAGATCATGGTGCTGCGTGTTTGTTGTCTTCTTCTGCTGCTGAGGCTGCAGTTGCTGCGTTGCAGCTTTCTTTTTTTTTACCTGCTGACCGGAGCGCTTGAGTCGTTTGCCTTATCGCACATGGCCTTTGCCCCGGATCTCTCCCGCCGTTCCCTGTCGGGTGGTTGTCAGGAAGATAACCAACCACCCTATCCTGAGATACTGATCCGATCACGCCAACCGCTCAGTTAATAATAGGGCCTTGTGGCGGATATGCAGGTCGGTGCTCCTCGTCCTTTAAGCAGTGATTCATTCATCCCTTGACTTCGCAAAACCTTTCATGCGAAAATCCAACATCTGGAAAAACGGTACGGGAGGAGGGCCAATATATCCCCACAAGCAAATTTCCCATACCGCTATGCCTTCATTGCTGCATGAACAGGCGCGATTTCACCTTATATTCACCGCCAAGAACCTGTCTCGCAATCAGGGACCGCCACACTGGATCATTCCCATTATTTTGCTATGCAAAAAAATATAAGTGTCATCAAGATATTTCTGTACAGTGCCGTCACCCTGGTGGTTCTTTCAAGTGTCTTTGGCGGCACGATAACCATCTACAGTGATTACCGGGAATTTCTCAGCGAATCGAAAATCATTGAGAATAAATATATCGAACAGCAGAAAGCCTTGATTAAAAATGAGGTTGAGAAAACTGTTGATTACGTCACCTTCATGAAATCACTGCTTGAACATCGCGTACAATCAGAAGTGAAAAACAGGGTATATGAGGCGTATGCAATTGCAGAGCACATCTATAAGATAGAAGCTGGCAAGATGCCGGTTGCGGAGGTTGAAAATCTTGTCAGAGAGTCCCTGCGGCCCATTAGTTTCCTCAACGGCCGGGGATATTTTTTCGCAGTCTCCTTTGATGGTATAGAAGAATTATTTGCCGACCGGCCCGAGGTTGAAGGCAAAAACATGCTCGCTACTCAGGATAAGGAGGGGAAATTTGTAATCCAGGACATGATCAGCATCGCAAAAGAAAAGGGGGAAGGTTTTTACGAATATCTTTGGACCAAGCCGTTTCAGGGGGAGCGCAGTTTCCCCAAGATTGCCTATGTAAAATATTTTAAACCATTTAACTGGCTGATAGGTACCGGTGAATATCTTGATGACATGGAAAAGGATATTCAGAAGGAAGTTCTTGAGCGCATAGCGAAAATCAGATTCGGCCAGGACGGCTACATCTTTGTCGTTGATTTCCATGGCAAAACATTGATGAATGATACCCAGCGGGAGCTGATCGGGGTGAATCTCTGGGATATGACCGACCCCAACGGCGTAAAGGTGATCCAGGAAGAGAGAAAGGCCGCGGAAAAACCGGATGGAGATTTTATCAGCTATGTGTGGAATAAGCCGACACAGTCAAAACCTGTGCCGAAGATATCATTTGTCAAGGGGTATACGAATTGGGGCTGGATGATCGGCGCAGGTGTGTACCTTGATGACGTCCAGACCCTCATCGCAAAGGAAAAGGAATTATTAAAGAGGAAGGCGGTCAAACAGATTTCCTATATCCTGCTGCCGATGCTGCTTTCCATTTTCCTAATGGTGTTGATCGCCCGGTTGCTGACCAGGAAAATAGAAAAGGAATTCAACGTCTTCGCCAATTTCTTTGAGAAGGCATCCTCCCGGGCGGAAACAATTGCAATCAGCGAGCTGCATTTCCAAGAATTCCAGAGACTGGCGTATTTCTCCAACACCATGGTTGAAAAGCAGAAACAAGCAGACATAAAGCGTCTGCAGGCTGAAGCGGAAAAAGAAAATATTGAAATAAAATTGCGCCAAGCCCAGAAAATGGAGGCCATCGGTACGTTAGCCGGGGGTATTGCCCATGATTTTAATAATATTCTCAGTGTCATTCTCGGTTATGCAGAGATGGCCAAGGAAGATGTCAAGCCCGATTCCGATTTGTCCGAGTATATAGACGAAATTTTTACTGCCGGCAATCGCGCCAAGAATCTGGTGCAGCAGATCCTTACCTTCAGCCGCCAATCAAAGGTGGAACGGATCAGTCTGCAGCCCCAGCCTTTGATTAGAGAAGCCCTGAAAATGTTGCGTTCCTCAATCCCCACCACCATCGAGATCCAGCATGATATTGCCGAAGATTGCGGCACCATCAAAGCTGACCCCACCCAGCTGTATCAGATTTTGATGAATTTGTGTACCAATGCCTTCCATGCCATGGAGCAATCCGGAGGCATTCTTCGGATTACCTTAAAGGTTGCCGATCAGATCCCGCTGGAATTAAGAGATGAGACATCCCCGGAAAGGAGCTTTATTGAGCTTGCCATTAGTGACACGGGCCATGGCATCGGCCCAGATATTATCGATAAAATTTTTGATCCTTTCTTCACCACCAAGGAGCAGGGAAAGGGGACAGGTATGGGGCTGTCCATAGCCTATGGGATTATCCGCAACTATGGGGGCACCATTACCGTGGACACTCAGCTTCACAAAGGGACCACCTTTCATATCTATATCCCCCGGAGTAAAGGGGATGCCGCTCCTGAGCGGTTAGCCTACAAAGAGATCCCCATGGGGAAGGAGAGGATCCTTCTGGTTGATGATGAGGAACTGCTTTTAGGTATCGGCAGGCGCATGCTTGAAAGGCTGGGGTATCATGTCACGGTCAAGCTGCACAGCTTTGAGGCCCTGGAACTTTTCTATAAACAGCCGGACCAGTTCGATGTGGTGATAACAGACCAGACAATGCCCGGTATGACGGGCATTGAGCTTGCCCGGAGAATGCTGCTCATCCGCCCCGATATCCCGATCATTCTCTGCACTGGTTACAGCAGTCTGGTGGACGAAGAGGTGGCAAAGCAAAAAGGCATCAGGGAATTCGCCTTTAAACCCCTTGACAAGGAAGAGATTGCCCGACTGATCCGTAAGGTTCTTCATTCAGACTGAGCAGGTGGGTTTAGCGAAGGTAATGCGGAGCAATGACGAAATCTGCGTGTGCAGGCCAACAGAATAGGGAGGTTCCTGATTATGAAAATGCTTTTTGTTATTCAAACCGCTGATGGGGAAACCATTTACAATGCCATGCGTCTGGCAAATGTGGGGGTAAAAAAAGGGGACGATATCAGCGTTTTCATGCTCGGCAAGGGGGTGCTCTTTGAAAAAGCCGGCACGGCGCAGTTCAATGTCATGGAGCAGATGAATCAATTTGCCGGGGATTTTTACGTCTGAGGGGTATGCATGAAATCCCACGGTCTGGAGGGATCAAGCACCTGCCCCATAGGATGGATGGATGACCTGTATGAACTGGCCAGGGAGGCGGACAAGGTTTTGACCTTTTAGTCGCGTTGGCTTGGCTGGTTTTTTCCAGTGACGTAAGTCACAAGAAAAGGAGGCAACGGCTGAGGAAGAAGCACCATCCTCAGCCGTTGCCTTTTCCTGGCGGGACAACCCTGCCCCCCCCTATCATACTACGACATTATTCAGTTATCGCTACTTTTAAGGCATCCCTGATATCAGTCACATAATGAAAGTTGATGGTGTTTCTGACCGATTCACGGATCTCCGATACATCCTTCTTGTTGAGCGCCGGCAGGATCACCTCGGTGATACCTGAACGGACAGCGGCCAGTACTTTCTCCTTGACGCCTCCCACGGGCAGAACATCGCCCCGCAGGGTGATTTCTCCGGTCATGACCACATCCTTGCGTACCGGGCGGTTGGTGAAAAGCGATGTCAGGGACACCACCATGGCCACCCCGGCCGATGGCCCGTCTTTCGGGGTGGCGCCTTCCGGAACATGGATGTGAACTTCGTTCTGGGCAAAAAGGTCTTCATCAATGTTGAGTTCTGCGGCATGGGCCCGGATAAAGGTCAGGGCGGCGCTGGCCGACTCCTTCATCACATCGCCGAGTTTGCCGGTCATTTTAAGGCCGGCTGCACCTTTCATCTTGGCTGATTCAATAAAGAGCAATTCGCCGCCAAAGGGGGTCCAGGCAAGGCCGGTGGCCAGTCCCGGTCCCCATGAATGGGCAAGGGTTTCGGGAAAAAACTGAATGGGCCCCAGGAATTTCTCCAGATCGCCTGTATCAATGTTGGCCTTTTGGGTCTCGCCTATGACAATGTCCTTGGCAACACCGCGGCAGACCGTTGCAAGCTGCCTTTCCAGGGTCCTCACTCCGGCCTCGCGGGTATAGGAGCGGATGATGGACTGGATGGCGGCATCGGTAAAGGAGATATCGTCACCATTGAGGGCATGGGCCTCAAGCTGTCGCTCAACGAGATGCCTCTTGGCGATATGCAGTTTTTCATCCTCCGTGTAGCCCGACAGGGTGATGATCTCCATACGGTCGCGCAGAGGGCTGGGAATGGTGTCAAGCATGTTGGCGGTGGTGATGAACATGACCTTGGACAGATCAAAATTGATCTCAAGATAATGGTCGCTGAAGGTGGAGTTCTGTTCCGGATCAAGGACCTCGAGCAGGGCGGAGGAGGGGTCGCCGCGAAAATCCATGCCGAGTTTGTCGATTTCATCCAGCATGAAAAGGGGATTGTTCGAGCCCGCCTTGCGCAGGCTCTGGATAATCCGGCCGGGCAGGGCGCCGATATAGGTGCGGCGGTGACCGCGGATTTCCGCTTCGTCGCGCACGCCGCCCAGGGAAATGCGGATGAATTTTCTGCCCATGGTCCGGGCGATGGACTGCCCCAGTGATGTTTTCCCGACCCCGGGAGGTCCGACAAAGCAGAGGATGGGGCCATGCATATCCTGTTTGAGTTTGCGTACCGCCAGAAATTCGATGATTCTCTTTTTGATGCGGTCGAGGCCGTAATGGTCCCTGTCAAGGTCTTCCTGGGCCTTTTTGATATCCAGCGAATCTTCGGTGGAGGTCTCCCAAGGCATCTCCAGCAGCCAGTCGATATAGGTGCGGGAAACGGTGTATTCCGGTGATGAGGGGGAAATTCTGCCCAGCCGGTCCAGTTCCTTTTTGGCGACCTTGCGTGCTTCCTCACTCATTTTAGCATTTTCAAACTTAGTCTTCAGTTCGTCTAGATCAAGATTTTCATTGTCCTCGCCCAGCTCCTTGCGAATGGCCTGCAGCTGCTGGCGGAGGAAGAATTCCCGCTGTTTCTTGTCAATGTCCACCTTTACGGATTTCTGGAGATCCTGGCTCATCTGGGCTGTATCCAGCCTCTTGTTGAGATGAGTCGTCACCCTGCGCAGCAGTTCTTTCAGGGTCGTTGTTTCAAGGATTGCCTGTTCTTCCTCCTGGCTGATATGGAGCTGGGAAGAGATGAGGAAGGCGGCATGAAAGGGATTGGTAAGAGAATCGACCGTCATGACGATTTCCGGGGGCAGCATGACCAGTTCGGCAAGTTTTTTGAACTGGGTTTTCAGATTCAGGTCAAGGGCCTCGGTTTCCTGGTCCATTGTTTCGTCCATCTCAAGGACTTCGACCTTGGCGACGAGATAGGGCATTGTCTTTACATAATTGATAACTCTTATTTTTTTGAAACCGCTGGTCAGGACATGGTAGGCGTTGTCGCTGTTTTTGACCAGCTTGTGGATATAGCCGGCAACGCCGATCGTGTAAAGGTGCTCTCCTGTCACTTGATCCGGTTCCCCTTCCATGGGCTTATGGGAAACCAGGCCCAGCAGCCGGTCCTTGAGCAGGATATCGTCGATAAGTTGCTTGGACTGGTCGCTTTTGACCTGCAGAGGAAAACCCATACCCGGGAAAAAAACAAAACCGTGCAGCGGGAGGATGGGAAGCTCGTCGGGTATTTCAAGTTGATTGGGATGAACGTTAGGATTCTGTTTTGTACCGTCACTCATATCGATTGCATCTCCCTTTATTCTCCTTTGATTGTAACCTGGACCGGACTGGGTATTTTTTTCTTGGGCAGGCGGATCAGTAAAAATCCGTTCTTGCAGCTGGAGGTGGATGCCTCTCCGTCTATGGGAGCGGCAAGTGAGATGGTGCGCTGGAATTTTCCATATTCCACCTCAAGCTGATGGATGCAGATTGTATGGTCAAAATCAGGCCTTAAACGTTCTCCTGATACAGTCACGCTTGACTGGTTGACCAGTACGGACAGTTTGTCAGGATCGACACCGGGAATCTCCATAAAGAGGATGTATTCATTCACCGTCTCATAAACATCCGTGGCAATAAACAGGTTTTCCGCGCGGAAGGGAAACATGCGGTGGGTGGACATGTTGCGGAGCATGCGTCCGAATTCTCTTTCAATCTCATCAATTGTGTTGATTGGGAACTTTTTAAAAGGATCCATTCTTTTGCCTCTGTTTCATGCTGTTTTTATTATATGACTTGCGAATTTAACCATATTACACTTAATATTTTTGATGTGTAGGAAATTATATGTCATGCAATTGCAGTCAATTGCAAAATAAATAAGGATTATATGTGGATAATGCAATAGGACAAGCCGCCGCCATGCTGAAAAAAAGCCGGAAGGCGGTTGCCTTAACCGGTGCGGGCGTCAGTACGGAAAGCGGTATTCCTGATTTCCGCAGCGTCGGTGGTTTATGGTCCCGTTTCGACCCCTTTGAGTACGGCACTCTCGGCGCCTTTCAAAGAGATCCGCACAAGGTGTGGCAGATGCTTAAAGAGCTGCTGTTGCTGGTTGACTGCAGGCCCAACAAAGGGCATGAAGCCATGGCCAGGCTTGAGGAGATGGGCATTGTCCGCGGCATTATCACCCAGAATATCGATGGCCTGCATCAGCTGGCAGGCAGCCGTCATGTTGTCGAGTTTCATGGCTCTATGGCATCCTTCAGCTGCCTGGGCTGCGGGGCAAAGATGCCTCTTGCCGAGGTGAAGGAAATGGCGATGCCGCCGCTCTGCTCCGGCTGCCGGTCAGTACTTAAGCCGGATGTGGTTTTTTTTGATGAGCAGATTCCTCCCAAGGCGCTGCTTGACACGGAAGAGCTGCTGTGTGGAGTAGATCTGCTGCTGGTGGTCGGGACCTCATGCGAGGTGATGCCCGCCGCATTGATTCCCCGGCAGGTGCTGGGGCAGGGGGGGGAGCTTATTGAAATAAACTTGGTACCTGTGCTGAAGGGGAGAGCCAGGTTGTCGCTGGCCGGGAAATTCACGGAAGTAATGAGCGCAATTGTTGATCAGATGACAGAGAGCTGATAGATTGGTGCAGTTTGCCTTGATGATAACCTGTTACCCTTTGCTGTTTGGCGAAGTTCTCGTTTTTGGGAAAAAAGGAAATGGAAAACATGCAACATGACAAGAGAAACGGCCGTGGCCTTCATCGTTTGATCAGGGCCGGCAAATCGTCACTTGCCGGCTTTACGGCCGCATTCAAACATGAAGAGGCCTTTCGCCAGGAACTGTTGCTTGTTGTTGTGCTTTTCCCTGTTGCCCTGCTGCTCGGGGAAACCGGGGTGGAAAGAGCCCTGCTTGCCGGCAGTCTGTTGCTGGTGATGATCGTCGAACTGCTTAATTCCGCCGTGGAGGCGGTTGTGGACCGGGTCGGACTTGATTATCACCTTCTTTCAGGCCGGGCCAAGGACATGGGCTCGGCCGCCGTCTTTCTGGTGATCGTCCATGCCATAATGGTCTGGCTGGTTATTCTGCTGCCTTTTTGACGCCAATCCCTATGACAGTTGGAACAATTTCGCATCCTGCCTGAAATCGTAATGCAAGCAGGGCATATGAGAGGGCTTCTGCATGTGCCCTGCAGCCACGGTTTATCTTGTTATTCCTTTGACGCCGGCAATGGTTACCGGGGTTTTATCCGCCTCAGTGTAATAATTACTGAAACGTCCCACCCTGGGCAGGGAGGCGTCTTGGGCCAGGTCCTGGGCAAAGGCATGGGAAACCGATGTATAGAGAAGCTCGGCAGTAATGGTGAAGGGGCCGCTGTGATTGTCAACAGGAACCTGGTAGGTCACAAGATCAGCACCGCCGGTGAAATTCTCGTCTGCCGCCGCCGCTCCCTTAACGGCAATATCCGCCACCGCCGTGTTTTTATCAAAGCCTTTGGGCAGCAGGCGGTTGTCCTTGATGTAGCCCGCACCGCGCAACAGGGTGTAGGTGACCTCCCCATCCGTGTTCTGCATGACCGATTCGTAGATCTGTACCTGGTCCTGCCGGTTGATCACATCATAATGGGGCTCATAGAGATTTTTCTCGTCACCGTCATCGCCCATAATGGCGCCATCCGCCTGGGGCTTGCCTGATTCGAAAATGGTGGTGCCGGAATTGTCCTGCACCATGACATGCAGCCAGGCGCGTCTGGAGGGAAAGCCGGTGGGGAATTTATGGCCCACCTTGCTTTCAACGGCCACAGCGGCGGTCAGGATGTCCTTGCTGATCCCACCGCCATAAAGGGAAAGGGTGGCGCTTTCCTGCTGCAGCAAGGCGACGGCCCGTTTTTTGGTGTCCTCAATCTTATCGGTGGAGGCAGTGACGCCGAGCAGGTCAACATTGTCCTGCATCATGTTTAACAGCAGGATGTTGCCGCCGACAAAATGATGCTGGGAGAAATGGTCCTTTTCCGTGGAGTCTTTGGGCGCAGGCATGGCAATCAGCACGCCGCCGGGCGTTGAATGGGGCATATGGCATTCCTGGCAGAGCCGCACAGTGCCCACCTGCTCCGAGATATCATGCCGGACCCCTTGCGGTTCCCCATATTCGCTGTGAAGCCATTCCAGGTAAGGGGTCTGCTCGGGAAATTCACCGGCAATGTTGCCTGCCGAGTCCAGATACGGGGTATAAAGGGTATGGCAGGTGGCGCACAGGGCAGAGTCGTTGGTGTGTGCACTGTAAACTGGTTTGAAGCCGAGGCTGGTCTGCATGGGCTCGGGCACTGTATCCTTGTAGGGCCCAAAGTGGGGCCGCTGGGGAGCGGGGATAGTGTGGTCGATGATGAATTTGCCGCTGAAATTGTCTTTGGTCCCCAGCCCCTGATCGGCGATCTGGTGGCAGAGGCTGCAGGATACTCCGTCCAGGGCGGCCTCATACAGTTGATTTGTCGGATCGATAAAGGTGTCAAAGGGAGTGCCGCCGGAGTCGGCTGCATATGCCTGCTTATCGATATTGAGCTGCCGCCAGGCCATGGGCATATGGCAGGAGACGCATTTTTCTTCTATAACCTGCTTGATAGCCGGATTGCGGCTGGTTTCCGAGTCGACTTTCGCCTGCCAGAAAGGATCCTTGGCGGCATTGCCCATCATGGTCGAGCGCCAGTGATTGGTGATGGACATGTCACGGTCCTCTTTGTCAGCCAGGTTATCGTGGCACAGGGCGCAACGGCCTGAACCGATAAAGCTTTTATCGATAAAGATGGTCAGTGGTGCACCGAGGTGAGCCTGCTGATTGTTGTTTTTCGGTACGGTCAGCGCGACATCCTGAGATATCTGCTCAATTTTCTGAGGGCCTTTGAAGAAAGCAGACATCGTCCCTTTATCACCAGAAGGGGCCTGGGCGCACCCGTTCAGCAGTGAAAAAGATAAAAATGTGGTGGTTGAAAACAGAAACAAGCGACTTGCTGATAGCCTTCCCTTTTTTGTTGCCATAAATTTTCCCCCGTTTTCTTTATTGTGGCGTCATGATGCTTCTGATGCAGTGACGAGAAACTGTCCCCATGTATCTGCTGGCAATATTTTATGCGTTCTTGACAATCCGGCAAACAATATCTAATTAAACTGTTATGATAAATATTGCAAATATACTAAGCGCTTCCAGGTTATTTATCTCGCCGTTGCTGCTTTATTTCGCCTGGACATCCAGCCATAATCTATTTCTCATCTTTATCATCCTGGCGCTGGCGACTGATTTGTTGGATGGGTATTTTGCCAGAAGATACCAACAGGTGACCGAGTTCGGAGCCAGGCTTGATAGTCTGGGGGATATGGCCATCTATCTGATCGTGCCCCTGTCCGTCTGGTGGCTGTGGCCTCAGGTCATCATCCGGGAGGCACTGTATGTCGGCACGGCCCTGATCAGTTTTGTTATCCCGGTATTGATTGGCTTTGCCAAATTCAGGCGTCTGACGAGTTATCATACCTGGGGGGCGAAGCTTTCCGCCCTGCTGTTGAGCAGCTCTGTCCTGCTGATGCTGTTGGGCGGGCCGGCCTGGGCCTTTCATATAGCCACGGGTATTTTTATCCTGGCCGAAATGGAGGAGCTGTGTATCACGGCCCTGCTGCCCCGCTGGCAGGCCGATATCCCGTCGGTTTTTCACGCCCTGCGCATGCGCGGCAGGGGAATGGATGGTACTGGAAAGAGCTGAGATCGAAAGCCTGCAGGAAGCTTGAACCTATCAGATGTTCAGCAGGTCTGGCCAGTCAAGTTGCAGAAAACTTCTGGACAGCAGGTGGTCATCATCAAGCAGGCTGACGGTGAGCGTGGTAAATATCGCTTTGGCAGCTTCCACCACTGGTCCGGGCGGGGTAATCGTGTCATGGCTGCCGATAAAAAGTGAGGTGGGAATAGGGCTTGTCCTGTCCTGCCAGGCGGAGAAACCAGGGAAATTCAGGGCCGGGGCAAGGAGGATGAGTTTGTTCACCCTGTCCAGATATTCGAGGGCGTATATCGCCGCCATCAGTCCGCCGAAGCTTGAACCGACCATGACAAGATCCCCGGTGTCCTGGAGTATTTCCCTGAGCCTGGTCAGACGGTTGTCAAGGTCGCCAGTGAAATCCGGGGTAAGCATGCCGGCAAAGTGTATGCGGAAGAACTGGGCCTTTTTTCCTTTACTGCTGCTGTCAAGCCCATGCAGAAAGATGCGCGTCATGTGCCGTCAGGTCTCTCCAATTTTTTCTTCGGGTTAACATCAAGTCCCGGCACTATCAATTTGTTTTGCCGGATTGTCAACCATTTCAAGAAATTTTGCCGTTCTTTCCAGCCCATTGCCATCCTGCTTGACCCTTGTTTTTTTTCAGGGTAGGCTGTGGGGTACTGGATGTTGCCGATGATGACTGGTAGGGCGTACCTGCCGATTTCCGACGGTGCTGTATGGCTTGGGGGCGGAAAAGCCCCGGCAACACTGCCAGGCAATGGTTCAGGAGAGAGGACGAGATGATGATGATGAAGCAGCGTATCATGTTGTTGGTGTTTTCGGGGTTGCTGGTGACCGCGGCAACCGCCGGAGCCCGGGAAGTTAGGCTGCAGGCCGGCGAAATATACCAGACGGATGATCTCACCATCACCTGCCAGGCGGCAGATGCAGGGCAGGCAATGGCCCCGCTGTCGGTCAAGGAGTGCCAGTACTGGGATGATTTTAATAACAAATGTCTTTTTGAAAAAAATATCCTGACCTACCGCAGCCTGGAATGTGTGGAAGACTGCCAGCACTGGGATTCATTCCGCAATACCTGTGATTATCAGAGCAAGTGCGCTTTCTACCCCGCCCATGAGTCGTTTGTCCGTACCACCTGCGACGAGTTTGATGACTTCAAACGCAAATGCCTGAGAACCCGGGAGACGAAAATCGGGTCGTCCGGCCGTGGCCGCCGCTGAGAGCGAACAAGCATGTAACGTCAAGCGACTCTGTACCCTGATGGTCTCATATGCCTCAGGTTGTCTCTCTTCCCTGTTTCATACCCCAATGGAGCAGTTGTCTGGCTGGGAATTTACAGTAACATGCACCACATTTCTCATGCCCAGCGTCAGATCATCCTGGTATGGGTCAATCCGATCCAGGCCCGCACCTTTGATTCACCCTGTTTGGCAAACGTTAAAATCGATGCTTTGCTGCCCAAATATTCTGTCTGAAAAAAAATCATCCTGTTCGTATAACCAGGGAACTTCACTATTCGAAAAAAGGCTTTTAAAAAAGGTTTTAATGATGGGTGGGAAAATACCCTGCAAAAGAGGGAACAAGGGAGAAAATCGGCGAAAAACAAAAAAGCCTCTAACTTGTAAGAAGTTAAAGGCTTGATATTTATGGTGGGCCGTCCCGGGATCGAACCGGGGACCTGCTGATTATGTTTTACCGGCAAAAGGTGGGAAACGGATCATGACAACACCTTCTACATTTAAAAGGGTGGTCAAGGCACTTGGGCTTAACCCATATTTAACAACATAAATTATTTTTCCAGTACAACCAATATGTTACATCTTTAAAAAAAACGTAGTGGCACTACATCCGTGTATTTTAGTCATCAGTTAACCAGTTTTCGTACCCCACCCGGCGAAGCTGATAGGTCCAGGGCATCATAGAGTCTCTGCAGTTTCGGCTCGGCAACCGTTGTCTTGCGGACATGCAGGGTCCTCCCATTCCGCTGTTTAAAAGTGGCGGTGACCCGCTGCTGCACGGAGAAAATCTCCCGCAGC
>JAHILF010000080.1 GCA_018897105.1 Pseudomonadota bacterium | reverse complement strand
GAGAATCGCGGTGCTGACTTCGTCAAGTACCTTGTCCCGGCGCTTTGCGCCAGAACAAGGTACTTGACCGGACACCGCGTACCACACAATCAAGCTACGCTTGCTTGCGCGGCACACGGCGCCGGTCAGCACCGCGATTCATCCCTTTAGATTGCCACATTGAATATCTGAATATCCCTAACAGTTCAAGGCGTTATATTTCTACTGTTTGTCCAAGACTTCACGGGAAGCATCATAGGAGAAGAGATTCACTGGCAATCCTAAGATTACGACAGGATGGTCAACATGAGATTATCCTGAGCAACCTTCAATCGGGTAGCTGCCAGATTTGATCGGAACTAAAAATTGAATTTTGTCAGATTGAATGTAGGTTTTTACATATAAAGTCAGAGTAATTATCTGATTAGAAAGTACCGTAACTTCAAGTAGTTGAAGTACTTTAGGCACTCTTCTCGAACCGCAATCAGGGTATCGAAGTGAAATCTGCCGATATCAGGTTGTCTGAATGTATTCTTTGCCATTGTCTGGTTTTTTTGTCAGGCTGCTTTGGGCCGTCGCAGTGTCTCCTGCCGCAGCTCGGCGTAAAGCTGCTGCCTGCAGAGCTCGGCCAGATCGAGGTCCATCTCCAGATTTGTTAGCAGTGTCTCGTTTGCCGGCAGATGTTCAGCCGGGCATTCCCTGGACAGGCCGGTGATCATGTGCTCGGTGAACTCCACCGGATGCAGGCGGCAGACCAGCGGCCGGACCTGTTCCGGCAACAGGCAGCCCCGGGTGTTGAGAAACCAGCAGATTCCCGGTGACCCATGTTTTACTACCCGGCGGGAACCGTCGGCAAACAGGGTATAGAGATTCCAGTTCGGATCATCGTCCTGATCCAGATATTCCGGGGATTTTGGTTTCCGCAGTTCAAAAAAATCAGTGGCGCCGGTGTAGCCGGCAATCCTCTCCAGATCTCCCGCACTGAGCAGGATATCGCGGGAGACGCAACACGTTCTGTTCTCATTAGCGCATATGGCACAGAGGCGCATAAAAAAAATCCTTCCACGCTGGCGTGGTGCCTGGGAAGTGTCTTGCTGTCTTTTGTCTGCTGCGTTTCGCCTACAACCGGTCCAGGCCGCCAGGGCAGTTACCGGAGCCGATGGTGCAGTGACGCGGCTGAAAAGGGGCTGCAGAAAACCAGGGCTGACAGGCAATACGGGCTCTTGTCCCGTGGCAAGTCATGGAATTGTCTGGGGGAATGCTGGATGGTGTTGGTGCCCTGATACGCAGCCTTTGTGCAAAACACTCCGTCAGGAAAAAGAAATTGCCGCAACAAAATTGTTGCAATAAATGGTTAGATGAGTCGAATTATATAATGCGCGGGTGGGGGGGTGTCAAATGGTTCTTCATGACTGTTGAAAAATTTCCAACCACTCACATTTTATATGAAAGTCCTTTCCTCAGCACGTAATGCATCTTACAAGGCGCGGGCCTTGCCCGCGATAACGGAGTTTTGGCAATGCCAAAGGTCGCGGGCAAGGCCCGCTTCTACCCCGCGAACTTTCATGCTTCGTTGTTCCCACTTGCGGAGATGGTGGTTAGCCGGGAGAATCCCGGAAAGTCGGCGGTTGCCGGCAAGAAGACATCGAAGGCGGCCGGAAGGATTTTGCCTGCTCTCGGTGCAACGGCATGGCAGCCTGGACAGCTGATCCTCAATGCTTTCGGTTCAGACCTGCGATAAGCTTTGACATCCTTGCTGAATCAGCGCCCTGGCAGGATGTGCTACCAGAGTATTATCACCTTGCTGCCGTTCACGATTGCGGCGCGCACCTTCTCCATATGACGGAGGGCGGCAATCTCCCTTTCCATATCTCCGGGGCGTACTGCTAATCTCTGCGCCAGTTCGGCAAGGGGCAGGCCTTCATTTTTTTTTGAGCAGGTCCAGAATTTTCTCCTGCAGTCCGCCGGATTGCATGGTGTCCCCGGTTGAACCGGCAATGGATGCGCGGCGTACCGCTCATGGATCGCATGTTTTGGCCCGAGAGAGGACGTCCATGTAGCAGTCTTTACAGAGCACCCGGCCATACAGGGATCTCTCTTCTCCAGTATTAATATCAGCCCGGCAGTTTCCCCTGTCACACTTTATGGCAATTAATCCTCATAGCGCACCTTTGCGGGCGGTAAGGAGAAAAACCGGATATTCACGCACCTGCCTTTGGGCATTCTCTTTGGTGATCACATGCACCCTTTTGGTGTTGAGTTGGGCAAACCCGCATTTGCTGACCAGTTCGGCAAGCTGCCCGGGGGCAAAGCCGAGATGCTCCACTCCGTCCATGTCACCATGGAAGGTGCCGTCCTCTTTTTCAAGGTCGGCAATAACCAGGAAACCTTCAGGTGCCAGCAGTTGCCGGCATTTTTGCAAAACAGCGGCAGTATCCTTTATATGATGCAGGGTCATGCTGCTGTAAATCAGGTCGAAGCTCCGGCCGACAAGCAAGTCATCATCTGCGGCAAGGTCAAGTTGCACGGTCTCGATGTTGGCTAAAGACTGTCCGTTGATCTTTTCCTGTAGGACCCAGAGCATGCCCCCTGATGTATCGGTGGCGAGAATGTTTTTCAGATGAGGTGCAAGTTCGGTGGTAATGAGACCGGTGCCGCAGCCGATTTCCAGTGCGCACATGTCCTTATTGAGAGGAACGGTATTCTTGATAGCAGCGGCAACGCTTTTGGAGAGCTGGAGGCGCAGGGAGTTCTTGTCCCAGTCTGCAGCGGCCTTGTCGAATAATTCGCTGGTCATGGTTTCTCCTGTAAATCTCTTGTGGCTGAAGAGACAGGTGGTAATTTTTTGGCCACGTTATGTCATATTGTTGCAAATTTCAGTATCTTTTACTGCTGTGTAAGGGGATTTGCAAATGGTCTTTTGAATTTTCTCGTTTATCGGGAATTCCGCCTGAATCGACGGGATAAACGGCACAGGGGAAAAGAGTGGCTGCAGCTCATCTAACAGTTGACTTTCTGGATTGATGCCTTAAAGTACAGAAAATGGAGCCCGATGATGCCGGAACAGCAGGCCTCATCGGGATTTTTTTTCGTAAATGGATGTACAGTACGTCCTTCAGGAGGTAATTCGTGAATATTGCAGATAAATTATATGTGGCTATTGATTACAGGCTGACATTGGATTCCGGAGAAGAAATCGATAAATCCCCGGCCGGTGAGCCTCTCGGCTTTATTGCCGGATCAGGACAGATTATTCCCGGCTTGGAAAATGCTCTGATGGGCATGAAAGTCGGTGACAGCTCCCGGATAGTCGTTGAGCCGGATGATGCCTACGGTGCGGTCAGTGATGATCTGTTGCAGGACATTCCCATGGATCAGTTTCCTGAAGATGTCGAGATCGAGCCCGGCATGACCTTTGAGGCCCATGGCCCCCATGGCCCGGTCATGATCAGTGTGTCCAAGGTGAATACTGCTGATGACACCGTGACTGTTGATCTTAATCATCCGCTGGCCGGCAAGACTCTCTGTTTTGAGGTGAATGTGGTCGAAGTTCGGCAGCCCAGTGCGGAAGAGCTTGCCGAGCTTGCCGATGATTGCGGATGCGGCTGCGGTTCCCATGCTGATGGTAGCTGCGAGCCGAGCAGTTCCTGCGGTTCCGGCTGCAATTGCGGCGGCTGATCGGGCGCACTTTTTTCCTTCCCCATGAGTTTCAGGTAAACCCTGCATAGGTTGCTGCGGTGATTGACGGGCTGTGCGCTTGCTGCGGGCAGTCCGTCTTCTGCTTTGTTTCCCACACCTGCTTGACGTGCAGTAAGCCTTTCTTCGCATTCTCTCCACCTCCTACCCTCTCTTCCTGTCCGTTTGATAGTTGATTTTTTGATTACACCTGATCCGTCTTCTATCCTGTATCACTGGCAGCGAATAAGCTCCCCACCAAGGCCGGGGTTTAACGTTATGATCGCCATTTTTGTTGAGTCGGTCGTATGGACCTCAAATCCGGGCTTTCAGTTCAAATTTTTATTTCCGCTGGTGTATGATATGGTCGACTGTTAAATGCTTAACAAATTGATTATGTTTTTTGTGGGTTATTGCCGGCGATCGGCAGCTTGAAGTCAGGTAGGTGTCTAAATGATAAATTCAGTGGAATTATTATGATTTTCCGGAAAATGAATCCGTAAATATGGATAACTCATCTTTGCAAGTGAGTAAATCAAAATGAAAAATTGGCTTATATTGTTGTAATCATAGAGAATATAGAATTTGTAAGTTGGTGGCACTCCTGTTGCATTATGTAGCAGCCTAAGTATAAATACCTAATTATTTATAAAGCTGAATTTTGGATGTGAAAGAGTCGGTAATAATGCTTTGCAAAGGAGCGAAAATGATCGTGAGATTTTGCCAACAACGATCTTGTCGGGCCTTAATCTTGAGCGCAGATCACGCAACTTATGCTCTAGAATTCGGATTGCGTCCTGTTGATGTTAAAAAAAATACGAAATAATCAAGTACAACATAATTAGATAACTGTATGAAATAAAAGCAGATGTAGTTTGAAAAAAGCCGCCGCAATTTTTGTTTCAGTGGCTACCTGGTAGAAATACCTAGTGGTAAATTGTCGCATGTGCTAATGTGGGAAAAAATGAAAAAAGAGAAACAGGTATTTTGGCTTGGGCAGTTTTACATTAACATTTGTTGCAAAGGCGAAATTCTGTCGTGAAGGGAGGTGATATCGTGGACGAAAAGTTCGCCACCGGCAAATGGGTTCATTGGAGGGATTTGTCGACGTATGACGCCGACACCTAACTATTTATTGTTTTTGAAAAAAGGGCAAAGCGGATTTTGGTCGCATTTTGCCTGCTTTTCGACGAAGAATGATTTTTATTTTAGCCCTGCGACAATTTGCCGCACCGCTGTTGCTTGACAGCAGCAAGGAAAGGCTGTTTAAGTTCATTTCGAGGGAAATGACAAATTGTCGCAGGGCTTTGAGGCCATTCCACTCTGCTTCAGAGTGGAAATTGTTGTAGAGAAAAATGAAAAATGAGGGAAGGACATGAAAAAATCAATCGCTACACTTGCGGTCGCAATGCTCTGTTGCGGCCTCGCCGGTCCCGCCGCAGCAGCAACCTACTCACTCACCTATTCGGGCCCGCTCGACATTCTCGAGGGCGGCAACTACAATTATGCCGATATTACGGATAACAGCCTGCTAGGAAACATCACCGATGTCAATGTTTTTGTGGACATCAACCATACCTGGGTTGGGGATCTGGACGTCTATCTTGCTCACTCGGCAGATGACGGGGCTTCCTGGAAATACGTCCAGTTGCTCAACGAGGATGGCGGATCCGCCAACAACCTGAGAAATATTCTTTTTGACGACTCGGCCCCCGCCTATATCAATGATGTTCAACCGCCCTGGGCCGATGCCTCCTTCAAACCAACCAATGGCTTCGACCAGGATGCCGACAGCAGCGAGCTTGCTTACTTTATCGGTGATCAGGCCTTAGGCATCTGGAGTCTTGTGCTTTACGACAACGCCACTGGCGACACGGGCACTTTGGAAAGCTACCGGGTTGACATTCAAACAGACGCCCCGACAACTGCCGTACCCCTGCCGGGCGCCGTTGTTTTTCTCGGGTTAGGTCTGGGTGCTTTAGTCGGCATACGCCGCGCCGCGTGACAAAAAGAGTATTTTTTTGTCCCATCCGCAGCACCGGAATCATTTTAAAATCAATTTTCCTGGCTGCAGCAGTCTGCCAGTGTGAGTTTTATCTGCACGCGGCGGACTGCTGCTGTTCCGCACCGGGAAATGGTCGTGTCTTTATCCGTCCGGTTTGCTGACCCTTACGGAGAGAAATATTCATAAACGATTCTATCAGTTTCATGCAAAGGGGGTGATTGCTACACGGAGGAGGTTTCACATTTAATGGTAACTGAGGAATATTTTGAAAATTCATTTAGATGAGGGGAAATAAATGTTAAAAAAAATTCTTTGTACACTGGCCATGCCGGCTGCTCTGACATTTGCATATGTAGTTCCCGCTCGGGCCGATGTTCCACCCGCACCCGTAAACCAAAATATTGGTATTCCTGACGGCGTTTTCAACAACCTTGTTGAGGCAAACTGCCGGGCCTGCCATGAAGACACAACAGTGGTCAAACCGGAAACAATTCCCAATCGGCATCATCTGCTGGTGGGTAAGACCATCCCTGACCCGACTGCCGCACCAACCGGAATACCCGGAAACGCCTATGAGTGTCTATCTTGCCATCAGATGGTCTGGGATCCTGCGGCATACAGTTATAGTTTCGTCTCCTTCAGAGATTGTCTGCTCTGCCATCAACAGGTGGCCGGACAGGCGTCCGTGCATCATCTCACGGCCAAGGCCCTGGCGGATGACTGCAAGGCGTGTCATGGACCCATCGACAATCCGGGAGACGGGCATTATGTTCCCGCCTACGACCCGTCTCTGGTTACCCCCCAGGTTCACACCGGCACCGGGGCCAATGGCGAAGGCGGTTGCGCCTTCTGTCATGACGAGGGAACCGATTCTGCAAGTGGGATTGTCGTATACAACAACGCAGATACCCATCACAGCACCGGGCTGGTTTACCTGGGCAAGTGCACCCTGTGTCATGATATACATGCCGATCCGGATGCCAGAGTGCGTCAATGCGAGAATTGCCATGGCGTGAATTCTCTGCACAATATCCAGGTGGATTCCGATGCCAACGGCATTGATCCGGGTACTGAAGCGGCCTACTACGGCCATATCGGCAACCAGGATGATTGCTGGGGCTGCCACGGTTTCACCGCCGCCGCCGCACCTTATTCCGGTCCGGTCATTCCTGATATTTCCGGGGTGAGCGCTTCAACCGTAACGGCAGGGTTTGACACCCAGCTCACCATCTCCGGCGCTGCCTTTACCAATCTGGTGCAAGGCCCCACCGGACCGATTGAAATAACCAGCACCATCAGTCTGAAAGCAGCCGATGGCAGCGAAACCGTTCTGACCCCGGATTCTATTACAGAAGGCACCATTGTCGTCACGGTTCCGGCAACCCTGGCTGCAGGCAATTATGCCCTGACTGCGGTGAAGGGTCCGTCTGCCAGCAACAGTGTCAATCTTGCCGTTATGCCTGAGGTGAAGATTACCTCGGCCAGTTGTTCAAATGGCGTTGTCAGCATCACCGGCAGCGGCTTCAGCCAGTATGTCAATGCCAGCGGATCAGGCACCAGTGTTTATCTGACCGATGCAGTGGCAAATTGCACCGTACTCTCCTGGACCGATACCACCATCGACGCCCAATGCGGTGAGTGTGATCCGTCAATCAACGTGGACAGCGTCTATGGAGAAGCATACGGCGCAGTCAGTGTGAAAAAGACCATAATCAAAAAACCGTCTACTAGAAGATAGGACGTTTCTGTCTTCACCTTATTCGGCTGGCAGGGGGCGGTGATGCTGCGGCCCCCTGCTGATTATCTTTTTTGCATGAAGGTTGACGGTCCATGAAGAAGCCAGAAAACTGCACTGCTGCTGTCCTCTTTGTTCTCCTGCTCTGCCTGCTCCTGACAGCGGAAGCTGCCATTGCCGCCTCCTCTACTTCAGAGAGGGTGATCATCGGCTTCAATAAAAGGCCTGGTTCTGCCGAACGAGCTCTTCTCCGCGGTCACAAAGGCAGGATGCGGCATGCTTTTCGTATGATCAACGCCTTTGCTGCCAATCTCCCTGAAAAGGAAATTTCGCGGCTGCGCGCTAATCCCCGCATAAAATATGTGGTGGAGGATGTTGCAGTCTCCGCCGTTGAGCCGGAGCTGTACGAAGCTGAATACGGCACTTCCTGGGGAGTGCAGCACATAGGCTGTGATCTTGTGCACGCTCAGGGCACCACCGGCCAGGGCATCAAAATCGCCGTTATTGATACCGGCATTGATTATAACCATCCCCAGCTCATGGCTAACTACCGGGGCGGCTATGATTTTGTTTTTGCTGACAATGATCCTTATGACGACAGCTGGAACAGCCATGGCACCCATGTAGCAGGCATCATTGCCGCAACGGCTGACGGCAGCGGCGTGGTTGGCGGCGCACCTGATGCATCTTTATATGCGGTGAAGGTTCTCGACGGGGCGGGATCCGGCTATCTCAGTTGGGTCATAGCGGGCATCGAATGGGCGGTTGGCAACGGCATGGACATCGCCAATATCAGCATCGCCGGACCTGATTCGCCGGCTCTCCAAGATGCCTGTGATGCTGCCTATGCTGCTGGGCTGCTGCTGGTCGCTGCCGGCGGTAACACCCGCTCAGGGGATGTGCTCTATCCCGCTGCCTATGATTCAGTCATTGCCGTCTCTGGTTCCTACCAAAGCGATCTTCCTGCCTGGTTTTCCCCCATTGGTGCCGAGGTTGAACTCATGGCGCCGGGGGTTGAGATTGCCTCGACAACGGCCGGGGGGGAATACGCACTGTTGAGCGGCACATCCCAGGCTGCACCCCATGTTACGGCGGTTGCTGCTTTGCTGATGTCCGCGGGGCAGGTAGATGTCAATCAGGACGGCCTGGTGAATAACCTGGATGTCCGCCTGCGTCTGCAGCAGACAGCGGTTGATCTGGGAGATGAAGGTCGGGATGAGGTGTACGGCTTCGGACTGGTCGATGCGGCAGCTGCCGTATTTGCTGACGGAGTAGTTGACGGACTTGATCTGCTTTTTTTTGCCCGTAAGCTGCAGGACGGGATCAACAGCATCAGTGTTGAGGATTTTGCTGCAAGCTTTGGCAGGTAAATGTTCAAGTTTTTTTTGTTGCCGGGGAAAACAGTGCTACCGGCAAAGACTGTAACAAGGAAATAATCCGGGAGTGTTTGATGAAGCGCGTAATTTTTTGTCTTTTTGCCATAGCAGTGCTGATCCTGGTGCAATTGACCACGGTGCAGGCCTCTGAACCGCAACGTCAGGAGGCGGCAGTCGCCACAGGGGTCGCGGCAACTGTCAACGGCCTCCCCATCCCGGAAAAGTTGCTTGACGCCGAGGTTAAGCAGCAGCTTGGAAAATATGCCCGCTACGGCATGCGCCGGGCCACCCCGGAACTGACCGCAACCCTGCGACAGCAGGCACTGGATAAACTTATTGATCAGGAAGTGCTGCGCCAGGCAAGCAGCAGGATGGTCGTTAAGGGTGCAGAGGAGCAGGCCAGGCAGAAACTGGCGGTCTTGCAGGCCGGATTCGCAACACCTGAACAGTTGGAACGCTATCTCGCATCCCGCGATCTGACCCAGGAAAAGTTCATCGAGAGTTACCGCAGCAAGCTGCAGATAGATGCCTATCTGGCAAGCCAGGGTCTGACAGGCATCGAGCCCACGGAGGAGCAGATTGCCACTTATTATGAGCAGTCAAAAGACAATTTTAAGAGAGAAGAGACCGTCACAGCACAGCATATACTGGTTGCGGTGAGCCCTGATGCCACACCGGAGATGAAAGAGCAGGCCCGGCATAGAGCGGAAGAGCTGCGCAGTCAGCTTATGGCAGACAGCGGTTTGTTCCCCCAGTTGGCCGCCAAGTTTTCCGGTTGCGCCAGATCTAAAGATCAGGGCGGGGAACTGGGCTCTATCAAACGCGGCTTCATGCCCCAGGAATTTGATGCTGTCGCCTTTGCCCTGCCTCCGGGAGAAATCAGTGAGGTCGTTGCCACTCAATACGGCTTTCACATCATCCAGGTGATCGATAAAAAATCGGCCGGCTATGCGCCGCTTGCTGAAATGCATGATTTTATCAAAAAGTACCTGGCGGGGGACATGGCCGCTAAAAAGAAGGTCTCACTTATCCAGGAGCTGAGGAAGAAGGCAACCATTGTGGTCTTGCCCAACTGAGCTGCACAATTTGTAACATGTTGATCCGCTAAGCCGTTGTAATACAATAATGAAGAAATAATTTCGCAATGGCTCCTAATTGAAAAGACTTTTCAGTAGTCAGGTAAAGGAAAAAACGTCAGATTATTTTCTACGGTGGATGAAATGAAAAAGAGCATATATGGTCCAAGAGTGACATCATTTTCAATGACAAGGTTTTTGCCGCAGCACAGGCGATTTTTTGTCTCAGCCTGTCTGCTGGCAGCATTTCATTTTTTTCCCTGTATGGCAAGCTTGGCACTTGGCAGTGGGATGACAGGCGGTGGGATGACTGGCGGGGACGGACTGCCCACGGAAGCGGATTGCCGCAGCTGTCATGACAATCTCGTTGAGTTTCCTCTGCTGGGAGAAACCAATGTCAACAAACACCATCTGCTGGTGGGTTCGCAGATTATCCTGACCACTGCCCCTCCCGATGCGGAGCCTGGTGAAGTCTACGAATGTCTCTTCTGTCACCCTGCTGTCTGGGATCCTGTGATAAGCGGTTACACGGTTTTGATGTTCAGGGATTGTCTGGTTTGTCACCCGATTGAAACAGTGTCCGGCCCGCCGCGGATGCAGGGCAGCAACCGTCACCATAAGCTGGGCTACAGCTGCAGCGTCTGCCACGAGCAGCGCAGATGAAGAACGAAAAGCAACAAAATGATAAGTAGTTAACCTGTAAAAACAAATGATGAGTATAGACCATGAAAAACCAACGCAGGTTTATTTATCCTCTGTTGATCGTGCCGTTGGTAGTGATGTCATCTTCAGCAATAGCTAGGGTGCAGGGCCCCTGTTCCGCCTGTCATACCATGCACAACAGCCAGGATGGCCAACAGATGGTGGCGGGTGACAAGGGGGCGCAGGAAAATCTTCTGGCTGATGACTGCGTAGGCTGCCATACCAACAACGGCAGTGCAACTATTGTTGACATGGGTAACGGTGATCGGATTCCCATCGTCTTCAACACCGTTGAACCCACCTATCCGCCGGACGGCTCCGCCTCTTCCGCCCTGGCCGGCGGGAATTTCTATTGGGTTGCCCAGTCCGGCGGGGATAACAAAGGGCACAACGTTTACGGTATTTCCGACACGGACAGCGTTCTGTCCGGTCCGGCGTGGACCTTTTTCGCTCCGGGCCACTCCACCTCCTGTTCTCCCTGCCATGATACCCTGGCCACCGAGAACAGCGGCTGTAAAGGCTGTCACTATCCCCGCCATCATGCGAACGGCACCTCCGAGGTGGTCGATGCCTCAGGCGGCTGGTACCGTTTTCTCGGCGCCCTGCCGGCGATGATGGCCGATCCATCCTCCTTCGGCGTCAAGGGCATTGAAGAGGAAAACTGGGAACAGAATCCTTCGGCATCAAGACATAACGGCTACTTCGGCACCTCGGATGTTTACGCGAAAGAACTCTTCATGACCCGCTATACCATCGGCCAGTTCTGCAGCGGCTGCCACGGTAATTTTCATCATGAGATGAACGCCGATCAGCCGGTTGACTATAACGGCGCCTGGCTGCGGCATCCTTCTGATGTGGTTATCCCCAACAGCGGCGAGTTCAGTGAGATGAATGAGTACAATCCCCTGGCTCCGGTTGCCAAGACCAATCTTATTGGCAGGAAGAATTTCGCCACGGTGGAGCTTGCTCAGGACGTGGTGACTTGCATCTCCTGCCATCGGCCCCACGGTTCACCGTATCCGGATATGCTGCGCTGGGATTACAACGCCTGCGTCTCGGGTACGGAAAATGAGGAATGCGGCTGCTTTGTCTGCCATGCGGCCAAGGATAATTAATCCTCTTGATCATAAGCATAATAACGTTCCTTTGTCCGGGGTGCATCTGCTGGAGCAGGGGGCTTGGCCTTTTTTTTTCTCGCATCAGGTGAACGGTTTTGAGTATAATTTTCCATCATGACAGCGAGAAATCAGGTGCCGGAAATGCCGGTCATTAGGCCGCCCAGCGAATGGCGTAGTCTGCTTGTCCGCCTTACCCGAGGCTGCAGATGGAATCGTTGCCGTTTCTGCGGCATCTACCCCCATCTCGGTACCCCCGCCTTTTCGGTGCGTACGGTTGACGAGGTCAGGCATGACATCGATCTTCTCGGCCAGCTGCGGCCCAAGGCGGAAACCGCCTTTTTCGGCGACGCCGACCCCCTGGAGATAGGTCTTGCGCCTTTCTGTGAGATCGCAGTTTACCTGCGGCGCACTTTCCCCCTTAAAAGACTGACCTGCTATGCCAGGGCATCAACCCTGTCCAGGCTCGGTCAGGAATCCATCTCCACCCTGGCCCGCGCCGGGTTGAACAGAGTGCATATAGGACTTGAATCAGGCGATGACCGGACCCTGCGTTTTCACCGTAAAGGCCAGTCTCCTGCCATGGTTAAAAAGGTGGCCGTCTGGCTCAAGGACGCCGGTATCGAGATTTCCTTTTACGTGCTTTTGGGGCTGGGCGGCAGGGACCACTGGCAGGAGCATATTGCCGGCACCGCCCGGGTGATCAATGAAACGGCACCGGAGTTCGTCCGCCTTCGCAGGCTGTGGCTTTATGGTGAAGACAGCGGCATTGGTGGGGCTGAATGCCCGCTCTGGCGGGAAATCCGCGCTGGAACCTTTGTGCCCCAGTCCCCGGAGGGAACCGTGCGGGAACTGCAGCTTCTCCTTACCAGTCTTGATGACCTCCCTACCTTTATCGCCTGCGATCACGAGAACAACTATGTCCATGTCGTCGGTAGGCTCAAAGAGGATAGAAAGGTGATGCTGGCGGAGATAGAAGGCTTTCTCGTCCGTCCGGTTGCCCAGCGGGAGGCGCATTATGCGGCGGTGGGCTCCAGGATCTGAAGCAACGATTTTAAATTAACTTACGCCGCCACAGCGCTGCGCATTTCCGCTGATTTGCACAGATAATAGCGGTAATCACCCTCGTACACCCGCATCTCGCCGTGGTCGATTTCAAAAACGCGTTTTACCAGAGAGCGTAGAAAATGGCGGTCATGGCTGACAAGCAGCACCGTACCGGTGAATTTCTGCAGGGCATCGAGCAGGATCTCCCGGGACTGGATATCAAGGTGGTTGGTGGGTTCATCAAGGATGAGCAGATTCAGCGGTCGAGCCAGCAGGGTGGCCAGCACTACCCGGCTTTTTTCGCCGCCGGACAGATTGACGACGCGTTTGTCCACCTCGTCACCCTGGAAGAGAAAGGCGGCGCACAGGTTGCGCACCACGCCGATGGTGGCCTGGGGGATGCTTTCCTGCACGGTTTCGAATACGGTTTTTGTCGGGGAAAGGAGTTCCATGGAGTGCTGGCTGAAGTAGCCGATGTTGACGTTTGCCCCGACCTTGAGGCTGCCGGCAGTGGGTTCGGTCTGGCTGGCCAGCATCTTGAGAAAGGTTGATTTGCCAGCCCCGTTTACCCCGACCACGGCGACTTTCTCCTGCCGTCTGATCATACCGCTGATGCCGCTAAACACCGATTTGCTGTTGCCGTCCTGCAGGGTCCAAACCTTGGCCAGATTGTCCAGGGACATGACATCGTCACCGCTGCGCGGCGGTTCGGTAAGCTCGAACTTGATGACCTTCTGTTCCGGCGGCAGTTCAATTCGTTCGATTTTTTCAATTTTCTTGGCCCGCGACTGGACCTGGGCCGAGTGGGAAGGCCGGGCGGCAAAGCGGGCGATGAATTCCTCTTCCTTGGCCAGCATCTCCTGCTGGCGGCGGTAGCTGGCCAGCAGCTGTTCCCTCCGGATTTCCCGTTCGCGCAGATAAAAGTCGTAATTTCCGCTGTAGGTGGTCACTGTGCGGTTGCCCACCTCGATGATGCGGGAGACGATGCGGTTCATGAAATCCCGGTCGTGGCAGGTCATGAGCAGGGCGCCCTTGAAATCGCTGGTCAGCCACTCTTCCAGCCAGATGATGGACTCCACGTCAAGATGGTTGGTGGGCTCGTCCAGCAGGAGAACATCCGGGTTAAGGGTGAGGATCTTGGCCAGCTCAATGCGCATCTTCCAGCCGCCGCTGAAGGTTTCAACCGGCCGGTTAAAGTCGTCCGGGCCGATGCCGAGGCCGGTGAGCAGCGCCTGAGCCCTGGACTCAAGATCGTAGCCGCCGCGGTGCTCAAATTCTTCCACCGCGTTGCCGTAACGTTCAAGCAGCGCCTCCATCTCCTCGTCCGCCATGGGTTGGGCCATGGCTGTTTCCATGTCGCGCATCTGCTCCCCGAGCTGCACCACCTCGCTTGAAGCAGCCATGACCTCCTCAAGGGCCGAGCGGCCGGACATGTCGCCCACGTCCTGGGAGAAATAGCCGATGACGGTTTTCTTCGAGCAGGAGATTTCTCCCTTGTCCGGTTCCTCCTCGCCGGTGATCAGGCGGAAGATGGTGCTCTTGCCGGCGCCGTTGGGGCCGACCAGTCCGGTTCTGGCGCCCGGCAGGATCTGGAAGCTGGCATTCTGGAAAAGGATCTGCGAGCCATGTTGTCTGGTTATGTTGGTCAGATGTATCATTAGGTAACTCCGGAGAAAATCGCGGAATTTAGCATGATAGGGCCGGCAGTGCAAGGATAATGTGACAGCGTTTCAGCGTTTGAACGTTTGAACGGTTGAACGTTGGAACGTTGGAACGTTGAAAAAAGGCGCATGGTTTGAGGTGAACAGGTGGGGATCACGGCGGATAATGGCGGCAATGGCCGGATGCCGTTTGAATTCCCGGTCCAGGAAGCGGCGGACCTTGCTGCGGTCCCAGCCCAGCGGATGGACGAAATCGGTGTACAGAGAGAGGTTCCCCTCGTAAAAGTCACTGGTCCGGAGGTTGTGGGCATCCGGGCCGCAGACCGGCATATTGAACACGGCCAGATTGAGGAAGGTGATGGCCTCGTGATGGGCCACGGCAAAGTCAAGGGTGCGGCGCGCCTGGGTCAAGGTCTCGGACGGGGTGCCGAAGAGCAGGTAGACATAGGTGGCGATGCCCGCCTGCTTCAGCGCTGCCAGAGCCTCGGACACCATGGCCAGGGAGATGCCTTTGTCCATGGCATCCAGAACGCCCTGGTCGCCGGATTCCAGCCCCAGTTTGAGCATCAGACAGCCGGACCTGCGCAGGGCCCGGCAGAAATCATGATCTGCCAGCAAAGGGCTGACCCGGGCAAAGCCGTACCAGTTGACCCCCGGCGGACTGTCGGCCAGGGCTCGCATCAGGGCGGGGCTGACGGCGTTGTCCAGCAGATGAAGCAGCACGGGTTTGGTCTGTGTGGTCAGCTGTTTTATATCATCCAGCACCTGCTCGGGAGGCAGGGCGCTGTAAGGGTTGCCTTCCGCCTTTTCCGGGCAGAAGGAACATTTGTTCCAGTAGCAGCCGGATGAGGCGGCATAGGGAAGGATGAAACCCGGGGCCAGATAGTCGGCCAGGGGCAGACCGGTGAAATCAGGCCCATGATATTGCGGTGGCAGGCTGCCTCCCAAAAGAGCAACGAGCGGCTCCTCACCCGGCCCGGCCACCAGGTGATCGACCAGGCCGGCAAAGGGGTTACGCCAGTTGGGATTGCTGAGCCAGGAGGTGATGAGTCCGCCGCCTAGCACCACCGGCAGCCGGGGATAGTGCTGTTTGATAAAGCCGATCATGGCAAAGGTGCACAGGGCCTGACTGAGATAATTAAGCGAGAAACCCGCCATGGCCGGTTGCGTTTCCTCGATCAGTTCGGTCAGTCGTCTGGAAAAGTAGGGATAGAAGATGTTGCCGGCGGGATGAACCGCGGCCTTGAGCAGATCAGCGCTCTTGATGGGGGACAAAACCTTATCCTGGTAATTGGCCAGGTTCAGCAGCAGATGCGGTTTGCCGGTCAGCTCCACCACCCGGTTGACATCGGCCACGGCCCGCTGGTAGCGGTCGGGATTGCAGTAGAGCCCCGGGCTGCGCAGGGCGGCAAGGTTGGCGGCCACATTGCGGCTGGCCCGGCGGCTCCAGTTGTCCGTGGCCGAGACAGGTGCGGCGAGAAGAAAAAGCAGTCCTTCCAGGCCGGCGTCCAGCAGGGTGCAGGGCAGGCCGTGGCCGCGCAGCTCTCCGGCCAGGCGAGTGATGCCGGCCGGCGGTTCACCGGGCTTGGCTATGGGAGGGTGGATAAGCAGCATGGGTGCGGGCTTTGTGTCGGAATCTTTGGATCAGATTTAATAATATTGACTTAAACAGGACAGATCCATCAAAAAATCTCATACCAGATTTGCCCGGCATCTACCATTTATTCCATCCTGTTGTGCTTAATTCCTGAGGTCTATCCGGAGGGCTGACCGCTGCAAATGCCTGAACTGTCGCAATTTGCCATCAATTTCCTGCCGCTTGCCAATGGATCATCGTGTAATCGACTGGCTGGGAAAAAAAATGAGAGCCCTCGTTGCCCACTCATCACAGGGGATAGACGTATTGCAGAGAAAAGGGGAATATTTTGCTGTTGAAGTTGTCCCGGGAAAATGCGATATTCTTTGCCTCGTGATACAAAATACAGACATGGCTGCCCGGCTCCGGTTCAACATAGGGCGGGAATGTCATTAACCATTGGTTTGAAAGAGTAAACATTGTCCAGCAAGAAAAAAGCCGCCCCAAAAAAGGGGCAGAATAAGAAAATCAAGTCGCTGCGTTCGACTTTCATCAGGGCTGCCATTGCTGTTCTGGTTCTTTCCTTCGTTGCCTTCATTATCTACGCGAATTACCTGGACAAGGTGATCCGGGCCAAGTTTGACGGCAAGCGCTGGTCGATACCCGCTGTGGTCTATGCCCGACCGCTGGAACTCTATCCTGATCTGGCCTTTACCCCGGAGATGCTCGAAGAGGAGCTGCAGCTCGGCGGCTACCGGAAAGACCAGTCGGCCACTGACCCCGGCGGGTATGATCGCCGAGGCAATGTCATGCACCTGGTCACCAGGGATTTTTATTTTAACGACGGCCTGGCAAAATCCGTCGGCGTGACCGTTGAATTTGCCGGACAGCGGGTGGCGGCCGTCACCCGGACGGATAACGGCGAAAGTCTGTCCCTGGTGCGCGTTGATCCGGCCCGCATCGGCAGTTTTCATCCCCGGGAGCATGAGGACCGCGTCCTGCTCACCAGGAAGGACCTGCCCGATCTGCTGGTCAAATCCCTGGTTGCCGTTGAAGACCAGCATTTCTATATCCATTTCGGGGTTGATCCCTTTGCCATTGCCCGGGCCATGTTTGTCAATCTGCGGGCCGGTGAAGCCGTGCAGGGCGGCAGCACCCTCACCCAGCAGCTGGTCAAGAATTTCTTCCTCAATAACCGGCGTACCCTGGGGCGTAAGATCAACGAAGCGATCATGGCACTGCTGCTTGAGATGCATTACACCAAGGATGAGATCCTCACCGCCTATGCCAATGAGATTTTTCTCGGGCAGGATGGGGCCAGGGCGGTGCACGGTTTCGGCCTGGCCAGCCAGTTCTATTTCCGCCGGGATGTCAAGGATCTGTCACCTGACCAGATCGCCATGCTGGTCGGCATGATAAAGGGCCCGTCCTATTACGACCCGCGCCGCAACAAGGAGCGCTGTCTGCAGAGAAGGCAGGTGGTGCTGGACATGATGCGCTCCGAGAATGTCATCACCGAGGAGCAGTACCAGACGGCAAAGGCCGCCAAGCTCGAAAGTTCCGACACCATCATGAGCGGCTTTAACCGCTATCCCGCCTTTCTCGAGCTGGTCCGCCGCCAGCTGGACCGGGATTACCGCGAGGAAGATCTCACCGGCGACGGCCTGAAGATTTTTACCACCCTCGATCCCCAGGTGCAGATTCAGGTGGAAAAGCATCTTTCGTCAACCCTTGCCACCCTGGAGAAACGGACCGGCCGCAAGGAGCTTGAGGGGGCGGTGGTGGTCAGCAGCAGGGACGGTGGGGAGATTCTGGCCCTGGCCGGCGGACGTCATCCTTTAAAGCCCGGTTTTAACCGGGCGCTGGACGCCCAGCGTCCCATCGGCTCGCTGGTCAAGCCTGCCGTCTATCTGACCGCCCTGGCCAACGGCTACACCCTGGCGACTCCGGTGGATGATGTGGCCATTACCCTCACCAGTGCGGGAACCAAGAAGTGGCGGCCCGCCAATTACGATAAAAAGGAGCATGGCCGGGTGCCCCTGTATCAGGCCCTGGCCCAGTCCTATAACCTGGCCACCATCCGGGTGGGCATGGATGTGGGCGTGGAAAGAGTCATTGAAAACGTCAAACTCATGGGGGTTGATCGGGACTTTTCTCCCTATCCCTCCTTTCTGCTGGGCGCGGCCCCCATGTCACCCCTGGAGGTTTCCCAGATGTTCCAGACCCTGGCCGCCGGCGGTTTTTATGTGCCGCAGCGGGTCATCGGCAGTGTGCTGACCGCCGACAACAAGGAGGTCAAACGTTTCGGCCTGTCTGTTGAGCAGCGCTTTCCCGCCAATATCATCTTCCTGCTCAACAATGCCCTGAAGCGGGTGGTGAGCGAGGGGACAGCCCAGTCTCTTGCCAGCTATGTCCCGGATTATATCAAGGTTGCCGGGAAAACAGGGACCTCGGATGATCTGCGAGA
Organism: Pseudomonadota bacterium; assembly: GCA_018897105.1. GTDB lineage: Bacteria > Desulfobacterota > Desulfobulbia > Desulfobulbales > SURF-16 > SURF-16. The sequence goes on along the minus strand of JAHILF010000080.1, from coordinate 9,297 downwards.
CAGCTGGTTTGCCGGATTCACCGGCGACAAGCTTGCCGTGGTCTGGATCGGCCGGGATGACAACAAGCCGACCAAGTTGACCGGTTCCGGCGGCGCCATGGTGGTGTGGGGAAAGATTATGCAGTCTCTTCCTCTTCAGCCCCTTGAGTTGACCGAACCGGAGGGCATCGAATGGGCCAGGGTGGATACGGCTGATCTGCGCTCGTTCACGGATTACTTCGGTGAAAAAGCCTGGCTGCCGTTTATTGCCGGGACAACACCGGGGCACAGCGTGACCGCGCAGCAGCAACCGGCCCGGCAGGCACCGCCGCCCCAGAAGCGGCGCCAGAGCGGGAGCGGCCTGTGGGACAAGATCCGCAGCTGGTTTCATTAAAGTGCTAATATGCTTGAATTACTGTAACTATTCAGTGGTTTTAGGAGCGGGCCCTGCCCGCGATAAGGGTGCCCCCAAGGAACCGGCTACCATCCATGTCCACGGGTTGATCGCGGGCATGGCCCGCTCCTACGTATGGTAGGGGGATTTTGATGAAAGTGAGGAAAATATGATAAGAGAAAGCCGTAGCCATATATGGAATCCGTTATGGGTTACCGGGCTGCTTATTGCCCTGAATCTGCTTCTGCACGGCTGTGCCGCCAGACCGCCGGTCGGAGAACCCATGGTCAGGCCGCCGGCGCAGGAGAAGACTGCCGCAGGCTCGCTCCTTGCCAGTGCGCATCAGTCAGTGCAGGCCGGCCAGTTCAACCGGGCCGAGTCGACCCTGGAGCGGGCTCTACGGGTTGAGCCCCGCAATGCCAGGCTCTGGCATGAGATGGCCCAGGTGAAGTACGGGCAGGAGGATTACGGCCAGACGGTGCAGTTCTGCCTGAAGGCCAACAGCCTGGCGGGCCGGGATTCCGCCCTGATCAGGCAGAACTGGCAGCTGATGGCCAAAGCGTACGCCAAAATGGGCAAGCTGGACAAGGCGGAACAGGCCAGGATGAAAGCCGAGGCGGTAAACTGAGATGATCGAGCAGCATGACCCGCATCAGCTGATTATTGCCCGGCAGCTGCAGCTGTCAGCCGGGCAGGTGGCGGCCACGGCCAAGCTTCTTGCCGAGGGGGCAACAATCCCCTTTGTCGCCCGCTATCGCAAAGAGATGACCGGCATGCTGGATGAGTTGCAGATTGCGGCAATCCGCGACCAGCTTGCCAGACTGGCGGAGCTTGACAAGCGGCGCCAGGCCATCAGCGCCTCCCTGGCCGAGCGCGAGCTGCTGACCGACGAACTGCAGGCCGCGGTGCAGAGCGCCGCGAGCCTTGCCGTACTCGAGGACATTTACCTGCCTTACCGGCCCAAACGCCGGACCCGCAGCATGATCGCCAGGGAAAAGGGGCTGGAGCCCCTGGCCCTGGCCATTTTTTCAGGCAAGGGCGCTCCCACGCCGCCCCAGGATTTTGTCAGCGAGGAGAAGGGGGTTCTCAGCGCAGATGATGCCCTGGCCGGTGCCCGGGATATCATCGCCGAGTGGATCAGCGAGGAGGCGAAGCTGCGCGCCAGGCTGCGAACTCTCTTTGCCGAGAAAGCCGTTATCACCTCGTTGGTGGTGAAGAAGAATCAGGAAAGCGGGGTCAAGTTCCGCGATTATTTCGACTGGCAGGCGCCTGCGGCCAAAACCCCGGGCCACCGCCTGCTGGCCATGTTCCGCGGCGAAAACGAAAAGGTGCTGACCCTTTCCCTGCGGCCGCCGGAAAAAGATGTCCTGCCCATGCTGCAGCGGCTTTTTGTCAGAAAAAACGATTTCTGCGGCCAGCAGGTCGGCCTGGCCGTGGAGGACAGCTACAAGAGACTGCTTGCCCCGTCCCTGGAAAATGAGCTGCGCGGCAATTTAAAAGAGCGGGCGGACAAGGAGGCGATCCAGGTCTTTGCCGACAACCTCAGACAGCTGCTGCTTGCCCCTCCCCTGGGGCAGAAGCGGATCATGGCCCTTGACCCCGGTTTCCGCACCGGCGCCAAACTGGTGTGCCTGGACGGCCAGGGCAAGCTTCTCGATTTTACCGCCATTTATCCCACCCATTCCGAGCGCAAGCAGGAGGAGGCGGGCCGGGTGGTGATGGATCTGTGCCGCAAGTACGCCATAGAGGCCATCGCCGTCGGCAACGGCACCGCCGGCCGGGAAACCGAGAGTTTTGTCCGGGGACTCGGCCTGCCTGCCGGTATGATCATCACCATGGTGGATGAGAGCGGCGCTTCGGTCTACTCGGCCTCCGAGGCCGCCCGGTCGGAATTCCCCGACCATGACGTCACGGTGCGCGGCGCGGTCTCCATTGGCCGGCGGCTGCAGGACCCGCTGGCCGAGTTGGTGAAGATCGATGCCAAGGCCATCGGCGTGGGCCAGTACCAGCATGACGTCAACCAGAGTGAGCTGAAAAAAGGGCTGGAGGACATGGTCGTCAGCTGCGTCAACAGTGTCGGGGTGGAGGTCAACACGGCAAGCATGGAGCTGCTCACCTTTGTTTCCGGCCTGGGACCGGCCCTGGCCAAGAACATTATCGCCTTTCGCAACGAGCACGGGCCATTCATCGCCAGGCAGCAGCTGCTCAAGGTGCCCCGCCTGGGGGCCAAGGCCTTTGAACAGTGCGCCGGATTTCTCCGTGTCCATGGGGCGAAAAATCCCCTGGACGCAAGCGGTGTGCATCCGGAGCGTTATGCCGTCGTGCAGCAGATGGCCCGGGATGCGGGCTGCAGCGTGGCTGAGCTGATCGAGCAGGAAGCCAGGCGCAAGGGCATTGATATCGCCCGCTACGTGTCCGACGGCGTGGGCCTGCCCACCCTGACCGATATCATGGCCGAGCTTGCCAAGCCCGGCCGGGATCCCCGCCGGACCTTTTCGCTGTTTTCCTTTACAGAGGGCATCAGCACCATTGATGATCTGCAGCCCGGCATGAAACTGCCCGGCATTGTCACCAACGTGACCAAGTTCGGGGCCTTTGTCGATCTCGGCGTGCATCAGGAAGGCCTGATCCATATCAGCCAGCTGGCCGACCGCTTTGTCCGTGATCCGGCTGAAGTGGTCAAGGTGCGGCAGCAGGTGACGGTACGCGTGGTCGAGGTGGACCGGCAGAGAAAACGTATTGCCCTTTCCCTGCGGGATGTATAAGGGACTCACCAATTGTTGATATACCGTTTATAAAGCCTCGAAACGTCCGTCATTCCGGCACTCTGTTTAGTCCCCGCTTGACGGTGGTGTTTTTATGAAAGTCCTTTGTCTGTCTTGCTGTGCAGGCAGGGCCGTAGGAGCGGGCCATGCCCGCGACCTCCGTGGCATTGCGGCGATCTCTATCGCGGGCATGGCCCGCTCCTACAGCACGAGACTTTCATTGTTTGTTGTTCCCGCCTGCGGAGATGGTGGTTAGCCGGAAGTACTTTTATAACTTCGAAGTCCCTGAGATCAGTTTTGCTTTACAGGAGTAACCACAGTGTGATACAGAATAGGGCGGCCCCTGCGCTTTTGTCTTGTCAGGCGGGGGAGAAAAGGTTTCGCCTGTCAGCCCATCCTATCAACCTTGAACTCTGAAAATAGCTGTTCGCCTATGGCCGGGAAAAAAGATTCCATTCTCATCGCCTCTCCTCTCATCGCCTGCAATCCCTTCTGTGCCGAATTGAAGGAAAAGGGACTGCCCTATGATTCAATCTGGCTGCAGATCGGCCATGTCATCAGGCATCTCGATTATGTGACCTGTCTGTCCGACGAACAGCGGCTACTGGTCAGAGAGGCCTTTGAAGAGTATCTCAAACTTCTGCCCGGCCAGGGTAAGGCCGGCGTGGAGCGGCTCGGCCTGGATTTGCTGGGCGAGATCGACAAGCTGAAAAGAGCCGGGGTGACCAAGTCGCTGAAGATGGAGCAGGACTTTAACGCCGATCTGCTCAATGCCATCAGCAAGAATCTGCATCAGCTCCGTCTGATTATCGGCAAAGCCGAGACCTGCGGCATGATAGAAAGCCTCAAGGCCGATACCCTGCAATCGATTAAATCGGCCAAGGGCAGGGCAGAGATTCTCAAAATCGTCGAATCCGGTTTCAGAGACCTGCACAGGAAGGTGAAAACCAGTCAGGAAAAGATGGAAATCTCCCTGGAGAGCCTGCTGGTACTGGAGGCCAACGCCATTATTGATAAATTGACCGGCATTTTCAACCGGCGTTTCTTTGATCAGGAATTGCCCAAGATCGTTGAGACTTTTATTGATAAGCAGGGGAAGGTGCCCTTCTCCCTGATGCTGCTTGATATCGACCGGTTCAAGGAGATTAACGACACCTATGGTCACTTCATCGGCGACAGAGCCCTGCAGCGGGTGGCCGCCATCATCCAGAACAACTGCCGGGCGGGCATCGATTCCCCCATCCGGCTCGGCGGCGACGAGTTCGCCCTGTTCCTCATCGGCACCAATGAAGCCAATGCCGTCAAAAAGGGGGAAAACATCCGCCGGGAAATATCGAAGCGGACCATGAGCTTTACCCAGCGGGAAACCGATGCCGCCCCCCATGATGTCTCCTTCACCGTGGAGGTGAGTATCGGGGTGTGCCAGCTTGATATCGCCTGGCAGGGCATGGCCCCCAACGAACTCAACAAGAACCCCGTTTTCTGCGATGCTGCCGATGATAACCCCATTGCCAAGCTGACCTGCATGCTGGCGGAATCAACGGACCAGGCCCTCTACCAGGCCAAGGACCTGGGCCGCAACCAGGTGCGGGCCTTCGGCCGGGAGTGATCGGCCAGACCTCTTGCCTCAGAATCCTCTTCATCTGATTTTAAAGACGCGGAAGCCGTTTTCCCCTTCCCGGTGCAGCCGGTAGCGTCTGCCGCTGTCCGCCGCAAAATCCTCCTTGGTCGTGCAGACCACCACCTGGCAGGAATCGCTCAATCGCCTCAGCATTTCTTCCAGTTCGATTTTATCATCCCTGCTGCTTGGGGCGGCATCGGGTTCATCAAGTAGAAAGATGGGTTGCCGGCCTGGTACCTCGCTCAGATAACAGGCGCTGACAGCGCAGCTCAGCATCCAGCGCCAATGATCGGAAATTTCGGCTGGGCAACCGTTTTTTTCCGGACCGCAGTCCATGCGGAGGGAGATCACGCCAGCGTCCAGGGTCAGTGCGAGACCCCGGACGGAGCCCGGAAGATATTTCCGCAGCCGTTGGCCAAGTCTGCAGCCGGCCGATTCATACAGGAGAGCGTTTTTCCGGAGGCGGAGGGCGATTTCATCTCCGTCCTGCTGTAAAAAATCGTGATCGATCCCCAGCAGTTCCAGTAGAAACAGATCCGCACAGCGCCAGGGGCTTTCTGTGGTCTGCCGCATTTTTTCGGCAACCAGGCCGACATCGATGGCGGGTGACAGCAGGTCGTCTTGCTGCAGGTAGAGAAAAACCGGCAGGGTTTCCGTTGTTGCCTGTATGGCCTTCATGAACCGGGATGCGCGGTTGACTATAAATCGGGCCTGTTGCAACAAAGCATGATCATCCTCATCCCCGGCCCGTACCGCCAGATAATCGAGCAGTTCATTTAATTTTGTGGCGAGTGCCCCCTTGATTCTGTCGGTCGGGGCAAGCATTTCGCACTTCTGCCACATGCCGGCAAGTCTCTGGTCCCCGGTTGAGGCCGGAAATTTCTTGCGCAGCTTTTCCAGCTCAGGCGCCAGGTCGCTCCAGCGGCTGGACCCGGAAATTTCCACATAGGTCAGCCAGCGGGAATTATCCAATCTGCGCCCCACCTCGATGCGATCGGTGTTTATGAAAATCGGATCGATGGCCGTCAGGGTATGACGCAGCGCATTATCGCAGATGAAAACGGCAATAACCGCGGTCTTTTTGGCGGGAATTACCTTGCGGGTATGGTTCCCATGCCTGGCGGAATGGGGGAAGGCAGCGAAGGGCGCCGGGTCGGGATGGCAAAAAGGGGGATTGATGGATCGCAATGCCTTGAGCAGGGTGCTCTTGCCGCTGCAGGTCGGGGCCGTTATCGTGGTCATTTTTTCATGGATGGTGAACCAGTCGCTGTTTTGCAGGATAAAATGGCCGGCGATCTTGCAGTGGAATAATTGCATGCTCCCACCTCATCACATTTGACTGTCTCGTATTTATGCCCCTTGCGGGTAAAAACCCTCTCGACAGCCGTACAGTGCATGATAAGTCATTGTTTTATCATCACGAAAATTCGGCGTTAGGACTTTTTACCCTCAGGGGGCATAAATACGAAGCCATCATATTTCAGCGCGAAAAATCGCATTTTGGACGAATCAGTTTGTACTTGCAACAGCCCCTTTACTGCTTAGAGTATGAGATAGGGAGAAGAAAGGACAGAAAAAAAATTGTGGAAGCAGCTGATTACAGCAGGAGGATGCCATGAAAAACATCGTCGAGTCCAGCCAGCTGCATAACCGTGAGTTCGTCTTCGCTGATCGCGAGGAGGCCGGGCGACAACTCGGGGACCTGGTCGGGAAAGAGGCGGGGGACAAGGGGCTGCTCCTGGCCATCCCTTCCGGCGGAGTGCCGGTGGCCGCTGCCATGCTGCCTTTCCTGCCGTGGCCCCTGGACCTGCTGCTGGTTCGCAAGGTGCAGATTCCGTGGAATACGGAAGCGGGCTTCGGCGCCGTCAATCTGGACGGCGACCGGTTTTTCAATCAAAGGCTGCTCAAGGCGCTGCACCTCACGGATGAGGTAGTGGAAAGCCAGATCAGCAAAGCCTTGCGTACCATTGAACAACGCAATGAGCTGTTCCGCGGCGGCCGTCCCTTTGCCGATATCGCCGGCAAGGATGTGATCATTGTTGATGACGGTCTGGCGTCCGGCTATACCATGCTGGCGGCCCTGCAATACGCCCGCAGGCGCAAGCCGGCCTCCCTTGCCATCGCCGTGCCCACCGGCCTGCTGGAGACGGTGGAAAATCTGGCCGCCCGGGTAGAGCGATTGTATTGCCTCAACATTCGCGAAGCAACCCCTTTTGCGGTGGCCAGCGCCTACCGGAACTGGTTTGACGAGACAGATGCAGGAATTGTCGAGCTGCTCGAACGTTTAAATGAAGGAAGTTGATGGGGAGGGGCGGTTCGCAAACCGCCCCTTGTCTCGCCCTTTTCACCATTCGTAGGTGGTTTCGTGAACTTCCGCTTATTCAATGGCGTTTATTTTGGCAAACACCCCGGTTTTCGGCGGTTCGTCACCGTCGGCGCCAACGCCTGCCAGGTTGGCGTCAGCCCGGTTGAAATACTCGAAAAGATAGGTGAGCCAGTTGGAATCAACAATCCAGTCAAGACCGATTGCCGGATCTTCATAATACATGGTTGAGCCAAATACCTCATCGCTTTCGTCCCGGGTCTCGTATTTGTTCCAGGTGGGCGGATACCATATGCTGAGCCCGGTGGCGGCCCGGAGCTTATCGCCATCCTCAGGGCTGCGTTCATAGACCACCAGTTCGTTCTGGACCTGCAGATAATCCTCCACCGCATCAGTGAGCTCCGGAAAGTCCATACCTGCTTCGGCGATCAGGCGCAGACTTTCAACCATAAAAGTCCGGATATCGAAGTTGTAATCAAAATCCGTGATTTCGCCGAAACCACCCACCTCGGAAAGATCGCGGGCATGGGGCAGGAGGTTATACACATCATCAAAAATGAGCCAGCAGGTCTCGGCCCAGGCTCGGTGCGCGGCAACCACGTCGTCCATATGCGACAGAGCGAATACCGTCATGGCCGCGAAATTGGTTGAGGTGTCATCTTTGGGCACACCGCTGTTGCCCTTATCCGCATAATAGTCGCTGGTGTCGTCGGTAATGGTAATGCCCAGCTCCTGGGCTGTCATGTCCGGGTTTGCGCCCAGATCCTCGATGACCAGCTGCCAGGCCAGGCCGTCCGGCTGAATCTTTGACTGGCTGGCCAGCAGATAGGGCACGGCATCCCGGAGTTCATAGACCACCTCGATAAAGGCCATGATTGATCCCTCCAACACCAGGAGGTCAACCTGCTTGCCGGTTACCTTCTGGGCGGTAATAAGGGCCTGGCTGAGCGCACCCGCCGGCATAAGCTGGTCGTCGATATCCTCAGCATGGGTATTGTCCCGGCCGATGCCGCGCCAGGACAAGCCTTCGCTTTTCACGATAAAGGCAACGTGGTCATGGGCAGCGAGACCTAGGGCTATGGTGGCTAAATCCTGCAGGACCGCGCCATCCGCGGTATTCTGTTCCGCCAGGCTCAGCTGCGGGATCATCCGGCCCCCGCTAACCTCGAAAACCTCTGTCCCGGGCACGGACAGCCGGTCGATCATCACCAGGATCTGCGGATGGTTTGCCACGGCAGCTGTCCCGGCAAGCAACTGGGTAAGGGTGGCGTCCGCATAGGCCTCCTGCTCATTATCAGCAGCCAGATAGTAGAGCAGCGTCCACTGGGCCTCTCCCCCGGCCGGTTCATAACTCTGCACTGCCTCTTCCTGCACCCCTGCCCGTGACCCTGTCATTGCCGGTTTTCCCCAGCATAGGCCGGCGATGAGAAATACAAGGAGCAGAACTCCTGCTTGACTTATCAATTTTTTCATGGTTTTTCCTCCTCCTCTGTCGCAAAACAGCTACATGTGTTTGTTGGTTATTAAAAAAACGTGCCACTTTTTTTAAAACTGTAGAGAGCCTCTGGCAAAATGAACATCTACTCCGATCGGCTAACCCCCATCTCCGCAAGCGGGAACAACGAACAATGAAAGTCTCGTGCCGTAGGAGCGGGCCTTGCCCGCGATAGAAATCGCCGCACCACGGAGGTCGCGGGCATGGCCCGCTCCTACGGCCCTGCCTGCACAGCAAGACAGACAAAAGACTTTCGGATAAAAAATAACCTGTGCGGCGTCTTCCTGGTGAGATCGTCCTCAACGTAGCACTGCTACGCTTCCGGGCGATTTCATAACTCATCCTTGCCCAGATATTTTTCTCTCGATCTCGCTACGACGTTCATTCTGCAAGAGGCACGGGTATTTGCCGGTTATTTTTGAGGACTTTTTACGAAGCCATCATTTTTGAGGCAGTGAGAATTTAAAAGAAATGGTCAGGATGTATGCAAATAAAGTGTCAGGAATTTGAGTTGCGACAATATGCCGAGCTGTGTGGTTGTTGTTTGTTGTGGAAAGAGCGGATAGTTGATAGATGGATATCAATGTCATTAACTTAAGCCTTTTCGCCGGTTGCCTGAGCCCAGGTTCGTCATTCCGGCGAAGGCCGGAATCCAGGTAGTTACGACAATTCTGGACCCCGGCCTTCGCCGGGGTGACGACGAGTGTAGTCAGTTTTTCT
>JAHILF010000079.1 GCA_018897105.1 Pseudomonadota bacterium | reverse complement strand
CACCAGAATCGCGCCGTCCATCTGCGCCGCACCGGTGATCATATTCTTGATGTAGTCAGCATGGCCGGGGCAGTCAACATGAGCATAATGACGATTTTTCGACTCATACTCAACATGGGCGGTGGCGATGGTGATGCCACGCTCTTTTTCTTCCGGTGCCTTGTCTATCTCGCTGAAGTCTGTCTTCTTTGCCCATCCTTTCGTGGCCAAAACCTGGGTAATTGCTGCTGTCAACGTGGTCTTGCCGTGGTCTATATGACCTATTGTGCCAATATTCACATGGGGTTTAGTGCGTTGAAACTTTTCCTTTGCCATTACTTTGCCTCATACATTCATTCGGATTTTCTTAAATTAATCCTTTCACTTTTCTAACTATGGCTTCTGCTGTTTTTTCTGCAATCTTATCGTAAACAGCAAACTGCATCGTAAAATTAGCCCTACCCTGAGAGGCGGATCTGAGATCGGTCGAATAACCGAACATCTCTACCAATGGAGCCTGAGCTGTGATAATCTGATATCCATTGTCACGGGGTTCAATCCCGGTAATTCGTGCTCTTCTACTGTTTATATCCGCAATAACATCACCGACAAACTGCTCCGGCACTATTATTTCAACATTCATCAAAGGCTCAAGCAATATCGAATGCGCCTGGATAAGGGCATTTCTTATGGCGATACTTGCCGCTACACCGAAGGCTTGCTCCGTTGAATCCTCTTCATGATAGGAGCCATCCACCAAGGAGACCTTCACATCAATAACCGGAAAGCCTGCCAGGGCTCCTCCTTCCAAACTTCCTTCAATACCTTTTCTTATTGCAGGAATAAATTCCTTGGGAATCAGTTCGTCGTCAATTTTATTTTCAAAGATAAAGCCAGAGCCTCTTTCATTGGGCTCAACCGCCAGCCAAACATGACCATATTGTGGTTTAACTCCTGTCTGCTGGACAAATTTACCCTCAGCCTTGGCCTTGCCTTCAATCGTCTCTTTATAAGCAACCTGAGGCGGTCCGACATTAGCAGCAACCTTAAACTCGCGAATCAGTCGATCAACAATAATCTCAAGATGAAGCTCACCCATCCCCGCAATGATGGTCTGCCCGGTATCAGCATCCGTGCGCACCTTGAATGACGGATCCTCGAGCGAAATCTTGCTTAAACTGTCATGCAGTTTTTCTTCTTCCGCCTTGCTTTTCGGCTCGATGGCGATGCTTATTACCGGTTCAGGGAAATCCATGCTTTCCAGCAGGATATCATCCCCAGACTCGCAAAGGGTATCGCCTGTGGTTGTATACCGAAGGCCGATAACTGCCGCGATATCACCCGGGCCTATCTTGTCAACCTCTTCCCGCTTGTTGGCATGCATTTTGACAATACGGCTTATTTTTTCCTGTTTACTCTTTCCAGGATTATAAGCCTTACTGCCAATCTTAAGCTCACCGGAATAAACCCGTATATAAGCAAGATTCCCAACAAAGGGATCACTGGCAAGTTTGAATGCCAGGGCGGAAAATTTTTCACTTGCCCCGGTTCTTCTTGTTACGACTTCACCTTTACTATTTAATCCTTGGACTGGAGGAACATCTGTGGGTGAAGGCAAATATGCAACAACAGCGTCAAGTAAAGGTTGAACACCTTTATTCTTAAATGCGCTGCCGCAAAATACCGGGACAACCTGCAACTTAATTGTTGCCGCCCGTATCGCGTTTCTCAGCTCATCCGCTGAGATGAATTGCTCTTCCAGATATTTTTCCATGACCCCCTCATCGAAGTCGGCCAGCTTCTCGACGAGGGCCACACGTGCAGCCGTGAACTTATCTATGAGACCTTCAGGTATATCTTGCTCAGTAACTTGCAGACCCTGAGATTCTTCATCAAAAACAAGCATTTTTTCGGTGATGAGATCTATGACACCTTGAAAATTGTCCTCAGCACCAACCGGGATTTGCAAAGGTAAGGGATTGGCATTCAATCGCTTGACCATCATGCTTATGCAACGCTCAAAATCTGCGCCGACCCGATCCATCTTATTGACAAATGCAATTCGTGGAATTGCATATTTGTCTGCTTGGCGCCACACTGTTTCTGATTGGGGCTCAACACCGCCAACAGCGCAGAATACAGCTATGGCACCATCCAACACCCGCAGGCAGCGTTCTACCTCAATGGTAAAATCAACGTGTCCCGGGGTATCTATGATATTTATTCTATGATTCTTCCAAGTGCAGGTCGTGGCAGCAGATGTAATGGTAATGCCACGCTCCTGCTCTTGCTCCATCCAGTCCATGACGGCAGCACCGTTATGGACTTCACCCATTTTATGGGTCCGACCGGTATAAAAGAGAATCCTTTCAGTTGTGGTCGTTTTCCCGGCATCGATATGGGCCATGATGCCGATATTGCGCAATCGCGCCAAAGAGATGTTGTTCGCCACCTTTTTCCCCTCTTCTCAACATCTCTATCAAATCAACAACCAAATACCCTGGGGAGAAAAGTTGGTTCTACCAACGATAATGAGCAAATGCTTTATTCGCATCAGCCATTCTATGGGTGTCTTCACGCTTTTTCACTGCTGAGCCCCGATTATGGAAGGCATCAGACAGCTCGGAAGCAAGTTTCTCAGCCATTGACTTTCCGCTTCTTTTCTGAGAAAAATCAACTATCCAACGAATTGCCAAAGCATTGCGGCGTTCTGATCGAACCTCAACCGGGACCTGATATGTGGCACCACCAACCCGTCGGGATTTAACCTCAACCTTGGGTCTGACATGCTCCATGGCCTTTTCAAAAACCACTAAAGGTTTTTCCTCGGTTAACGACGACTCAAGTATTCCCATGGCATCATAAAATATAGTACGGGCAACACTCTTTTTGCCACGTTGCATCAGCCCATTAATAAACTTAGACACAAGCACACTGTTAAAGCGGGCATCAGGGTTTATTTCACGTTTCGCAACAAGTCTTCTTCTGGGCATTGTCTAGAGCTCCTTATTCTTACCTTAAATACAGCAACCTATTTGGGACGTTTAGCGCCATATTTGGACCGCCCCTGTCTCCTGTCTGAGACACCCAGCGTATCAAGAGTTCCTCTGATAATATGATACCGAACACCAGGTAAATCTTTTACCCTGCCACCTCTGATGAGAACGACTGAATGTTCCTGGAGGTTGTGGCCGATACCCGGAATATATGATGTAACCTCAATCCCGTTGGTCAAACGCACCCTTGCTACCTTTCTCAGAGCAGAGTTCGGTTTCTTCGGTGTTGTTGTATATACACGTACACAAACACCGCGCTTCTGCGGGCATGCCTGCAGTGCCGGAGTTGTTGTCCGCTTCACAGACTTTTTACGACCGTGCCGTACCAGTTGGTTGATGGTTGGCATTGAATACTCCTACATATTTTTTATTATTGTGGCCCTCGTCAAATGGAAGGCTGAATACTCGTTTACGAAAAACGGAATAAATACTCGATGCTTTTCCATGTGTCAAGAATAAACTTTCATTTACATGAACGGCAGCATCTTTTCACCACTCAGGGATTTGTTTCTTCCACCATGGAATAACGCTCCAGGCCGGTACCGGCCGGCACCAGACGGCCCATGATGACATTTTCCTTGAGACCGCTCAAGTCATCAATCTTTCCAGCCATGGCGGCATTGGTAAGAACTTTCGTCGTCTCCTGGAACGATGCAGCGGAAATGAAGCTGTCCGTACTCAGTGATGCCTTGGTGACGCCGAGCAAAAGCGGTTCGGCAACTGCAGGCCTTGCGCCCTGTTTGAGAAGCGCCTCGTTTTCCTCACTAAATCTCCACCACTCGACCTGTTCACCGAGCATGAAGGTGCTGTCACCTACACCGGTAATCTGGACACGCTTCAACATCTGCCGGACAATAACCTCAATGTGCTTGTCATTAATCTTAACGCCCTGCAGACGATAGACCTCCTGAATCTCATTGACCAAGAATTTAGCCAGCTCCTTGACCCCCATTACCCTGAGAATATCATTGGGATCCGGAGAGCCATCCATGAGCGGTTCACCTGCTTTCACATAGTCGCCTTCATGCACACTGATGTGCTTGCCTTTGGGAATGAGATACTCTTTGGGTTCACCAATTTCAGGCGTGACAATGACCCGTCTCTTGCCTTTGAGGTCCTTGCCGAAACTCACCCGGCCGTCAATTTCGCTGATCAAGGCATGCTCTTTTGGTTTACGCACCTCAAAAAGCTCGGCAACCCTCGGCAAACCACCGGTGATGTCCTTGGTCTTGGTCGTCTCCCTGGGGATCTTGCCGAGGACCATACCAGCCTGGATTTCCAGCCCCTCTTCCACGGTGATAATAGTACCGACCGGGAGGGAGTAGCGGGCAGGTGTGGCTGTTATCGGCAGCTTCAGCGTCTTACCTTTATCACTTTTTAGTGATATACGGGGGGTCATCGAAGAGCCCTTTGAACCAATGATTACAGAGCTTGACTTACCGGTGATCGGGTCAACCCGCTCCTGCATGGTTGCCCCCTCGATAATATCACCGAATTTGACAATACCTGCAATCTCACTGACGATCGGGATGGTATAGGGATCCCAGTCGGCAATGAGGCTGCCTGCTTCCACCTCATCTCCTTCGTTGACATTCAAGATGGCACCATAGGTCATCGGATAGCGTTCACGTTCTCTGCCCTTTGTGCCAAGTATGCTGATCTCGCCGTTTCTGTTCATGACCACCAGCCTTCCTTCGTTGTTCTTGACGCAATGAAGTCCCTGGAACTTGACGGCACCTCCATGCAGAGTTCGGATCTCAGCCTGCATAACGCTTCGGCTTGCCGTACCGCCGATATGGAAGGTCCGCATGGTCAGCTGGGTGCCAGGCTCACCGATGGACTGAGCGGCAATGATACCCACCGCCTCACCGATGTTGACCATGTGTCCGCGGCCGAGATCACGGCCATAGCAGGAAACACAGACACCACGTCGCGCATTGCAGGTAAGGACCGACCGGATCATGACCCGGTCGATTCCAGCATATTCAATGGCATCAACCTTTTCTTCCGTAATTTCATCCCCTTCCCGGACAATGACATCACCGGTGAAGGGATCAACGATATCCTCCAAAGCAACGCGGCCTAAGATTCGCTCACCCACACGCTGAATAACCTCGCCGCCCTCGAAAAGAGGCTCAGCCATAATACCGTCAAGGGTTTCGCAGTCACGCTCCACAATGGTTGAATCCTGGGCGACATCCACCAGACGCCTGGTCAAATATCCGGAGTTGGCCGTTTTCAGAGCCGTATCAGCAAGACCCTTCCTGGCGCCGTGGGTAGAAATAAAGTACTCGAGAACGGTGAGACCCTCCCGGAAATTTGCCTTGATGGGAGATTCAATAATCGCACCCGACGGCTTGGCCATGAGGCCACGCATGCCGGCAAGCTGCCTGATCTGATCCTTGCTGCCCCTGGCGCCGGAATCCGCCATGATAAAGATGGAGTTGAAACTCGGAGTTTCAATAAGTTTATTATCCTTATCGCGCAGATACTGGACACTCAGCTCCGTCATCATTTCCTTGGCCACATCATCGGTTGCCCGGGACCAGATATCAACCACCTTGTTATACTTCTCACCGGCAGTGATCAGACCGTCAGCATACTGCTGCTCGACATCCATCACCTCTTGTTCCGATTTCGCGAGGATCTCTTCCTTGCTCACCGGAATCTGCATGTCGTTAATGCATATAGAGATTGCCGCCTGGGTAGCGAATTCATAGCCGATATCCTTCAACCGATCGGCAAGGATGACCGTTTCCTTGGTGCCGGCATGGCGATAGGTGTAATCTATCAGTTTGGCCAGGGCCTTTTTCTTCATCACCTCGTTGATGGCGGAGAAAGGCACGGAGTCCGGCAGAAGATCGCCAAGCAGAATGCGACCGATGGTTGAGTCGACAATTTCTCCGTTTATGCGAACCTTTACCTTCGCCTGCAGATGGACCTCACCGTAATCATAGGCAATACGCGCCTCTTCAGGGGAGGAGAAAATCTTGCCTTCACCTTTGGCATGCAGCCGCTCTCTGGTCATGTAATAAAGCCCCAGCACAATATCCTGGCTGGGTATGATAATGGGTTCACCGTGGGCCGGGGACAGGATATTGTTGGTGGACATCATCAACACCCTGGCTTCAATCTGCGCCTCAACGGTCAAAGGCACATGAACCGCCATCTGGTCACCGTCAAAGTCGGCGTTAAAAGCCGAACAGACAAGGGGATGCAACTGGATCGCCTTTCCCTCAATCAGCACCGGCTCAAAGGCCTGCATGCCGAGACGATGGAGGGTAGGCGCCCTGTTCAGGATAATGGGATATTCCTTGACGACCTCATCAAGTACGTCCCAAACCTCCTTGGTCTCTTTTTCCACCATCTTGCGGGCACTTTTGATGGTGGTCACATAGCCGTGCAGTTCCAGCTTGTTGTAGATAAACGGCTTAAACAGCTCAAGCGCCATTTTTTTGGGCAGTCCGCACTGATGGAGACGCAAATGCGGACCAACGACAATAACGGTACGGCCTGAGTAATCGACGCGTTTTCCCAGGAGATTCTGGCGGAACCGACCCTGTTTCCCTTTCAGCATGTCACTTAAGGATTTGAGCGGTCTTTTATTCGGTCCGGTGATCAGCTTGCCGCGGCGTCCGTTATCAAAGAGAACGTCAACCGCCTCCTGCAGCATGCGTTTTTCATTGCGGATAATGATCTCAGGCGCATCGAGTTCCAGCAGACGTTTCAGCCTGTTGTTGCGGTTGATCACCCGGCGGTACAGATCATTGAGATCTGATGTGGCAAAACGACCGCCCTCAAGAGGCACAAGAGGACGGAGATCCGGAGGCAGCACTGGAATAACTTCAAGAATCATCCATTCGGGCTTATTGCCGGAATCACGGAAGGCCTCGGCGATATTGAGACGCTTGGCCAGTTTCTTGCGCTTGGCCTCTGAGCCCGTCTGTCGCATTTCCTCCCTGAGCGTAATGGACAGATTATTCAGATCAAGGCTTTTTAAGATATCCTTGATTGCGGCCGCACCGATACCCACATGGAATTTACCGGGGTATTCCTCCCGGTTCTGCCGATACTGTTCCTCGGTAAGCAGGGTCCCTACTGCAAGTGACGGCTCATCGGACGTCACCACCACATAGGAGTCGAAATACAGAACCTTTTCCAGTTCCTTTAAAGTCATGTCGCAGAGATTGCCGATCTTGCTGGGCAAACTCTTGAGAAACCAGATATGGGCAACAGGCGAGGCAAGCTCAATATGACCGAGGCGTTCACGGCGGACTTTTGATTGAATTACTTCGACCCCGCATTTTTCACAGATAACCCCGCGGTGCTTCATCCGCTTATACTTGCCGCAATTGCACTCATAATCCTTGACCGGCCCAAAGATCTTGGCGCAGAAAAGACCGTCACGTTCGGGTTTGAATGTCCGATAGTTGATGGTTTCCGGTTTTTTTACTTCACCATGTGACCAGTCAAGAATCTTTTCCGGGGAGGCAAGAGAGATCCGAACTGAATTAAATTTAAAAGGCTTTTTTTCTTTATTAAAAAAGCTGAACAGGTCTTCCACGGCAGCACCTATATAAGAAGTTATACGTTTTTTCTCAGTTTACAAAAAAGAAAGCTTAACGTCTGAGAGCAGATTCTTATCACTCAAACGTGGTAGCAGCCCTCCCGTTACTCCATCAGTTCCAAGTCAAGGCAGAGGCCCTGCAGCTCTTTAATAAGGACATGGAATGATTCCGGCAGGCCGGCGGTGAGAAAGTTATTGCCTTTGACGATTTTCTCATACATCTTGGTGCGGCCACTGACATCATCCGACTTGACGGTCAGGAACTCCTGCAGTGTGTATGCCGCGCCATATGCCTCCATTGCCCAGACCTCCATTTCACCAAGGCGCTGTCCACCGAACTGGGCCTTGCCACCCAGCGGTTGCTGGGTGACCAATGAATACGGTCCGGTGGAACGGGCGTGAATCTTGTCGTCAACGAGATGATGGAGCTTCATGATGTACATGGTGCCGACGGTAACCGAATTTTCAAATTTTTCGCCGGTCAGCCCGTCATAAAGAACGGATTGTCCAACCTCTTCGCATCCTGCCTCAACCAGCATGCCGCGGATTTCAGCTTCCGTGGCCCCATCAAAGACAGGTGTGGCGATATGCAGGCCGGTGCCCATTTTACGCGCGAGGTCAAGCAGGGCATCATCGGACACACCCGCAGTCAAAGCTGCATACTCCTTGGCGGAATAAATTTTCTGCAGCTTCTTTTTCACAGCCGCGAGTTCATGTTTTTCGGCCAGTTTCTGGATCTGCTCACCGAGCATCTTGGCCGCACGGCCCAAATGAACCTCCAGAACTTGGCCGACGTTCATACGGGAAGGAACGCCGAGAGGATTCAATACCACATCAACCGCGGTACCATCCTCAAAGTAGGGCATGTCCTCTTCCGGCAGGATACGGGACACAACGCCTTTGTTGCCATGGCGACCGGCCATCTTGTCGCCCACGGCCAGCTTGCGTTTGGTGGCAACGTAAACCTTGACCATTTTGATAACGCCCGGCGGCAGGTCATCGCCTTTACGCAGTCGGTTAATCCGCGCATCATAACGCTCGTTAACAACTTCAACCTGCTTCTCAAAACGTTCAAAAAGGAGATCCACTTCGCCCTGCAGTTTTTCCCGGTTCGAATAATCAATTCTTTTAACGGCGGCAAGGGACATCTTCTCCAGGGTTTCAAAACTGATCTTGCCCCCCTCTTCCTGAAGTATCTCCCCATTTTTGGAGATCACAGGAGAGTTGGTTATTTCTTTACTTAAAATATCGGCAATACTGTTTTTAACGGATTTCTTCAGACAGTTGATCTCATCATCCCGATCCCGTTCCAGACGGCGAATCTCCATTTCTTCAATGGTCAGGGTTCTCTCATCCTTCTCAACACCTTTACGGGAAAACACCTTGGCATCAATGACCACACCCTCAACACCGGGTGGAACACGCAAAGATGTATCCTTCACATCCCCGGCTTTTTCGCCGAAAATCGCACGCAGAAGTTTTTCCTCGGGAGAGAGTTGAGATTCTCCTTTCGGTGTTACCTTGCCAACCATGGTATCGCCAGGTTTGATTTCAGCCCCGATTCGCACAACACCACTTTCGTCAAGATTACGCAGACTCTCTTCGCTGACATTCGGAATATCCCTGGTGATTTCCTCCTTGCCAAGTTTGGTATCTCGGGCCACTGTTTCAAAAACCTCAATGTGCAGAGAGGTATATGTGTCATTACGCAGCAGCTTTTCACTGACGAGAATGGAGTCCTCAAAATTGTACCCACGCCAGGGCATGAAGGCGATGGTTACGTTCTTGCCCAAGGCAAGTTCACCCGTCTCAACGCCCGGTCCGTCAGCCAAAATTTCACCCTTGATCACATGCTGACCGGGTAAAACGAGCGGTGTCTGATTAAAACAGGTAGACTGATTTGATTTTCTATACTTATCAAGGCGATACACCCCGATGCCGGTATCAAAGCCATCGGTTCCCGGCTTCTGGTAGCGCACCACAACACGGTTGGCGTCAACCTCCTCCACCACGCCATCGCCTGCAGCAAGAAGACAGACACCGGAATCGTGGGCAACGGTTTTCTCCATACCTGTGCCGATAAGAGGAGCAGCAGTGCGCAGCAGCGGCACACCCTGACGCTGCATGTTGGAGCCCATCAAGGCACGGTTAGCATCATCGTTATCAAGAAATGGAATCATTGACGCTGCCACACTGACCAGCTGGTTAGGCGATACATCCATGCAGGTCACCCGGTCGGCACTGGCAATGACAACCTCGCCCTCTTCCCGGCCGATGAGATTATCAACAACCAGATGATTATCTTTATCCATCTCAACATTAGCGGGTACGAAAACCTCCCCCTTTTCCTGCAGAGCCGTCATATAGACAACTTCCTCGGTCACCATGCGATTGACTACCTTGCGGTACGGTGTTTCAATAAATCCGTATTGATTCACCTTGGCGAAGGAGGCAAGTGAGACAATAAGTCCGATGTTCGGTCCCTCAGGTGTTTCAACCGGGCAGATCCTGCCATAATGGGTAGGGTGGACGTCACGTACCTCAAATCCAGCTCTTTCACGGGAAAGACCGCCCGGTCCCAGAGCACTGAGTCTTCTCTTGTGGGTCACCTCAGACAGAGGATTGGTCTGATCCATGAACTGGGAAAGCTGGCTGGTGCCGAAAAATTCCTTAATGGCAGCGGTGATCGGTTTGGGATTAATAAGATCGTGCGGCATCAGGGTTTCGACTTCCTGCAGGCTCATCCTTTCACGGATTGCGCGTTCCATGCGGACAAGTCCCATGCGATACTGGTTCTCAACCAATTCGCCTACAGTACGCACCCTTCTGTTGCCCAGATGATCGATATCATCAACCGGCCCCTGGGAATCCTTCAGCCGCAGGAGATAGCGGACTGTCTCCATGATATCTTCCTTGGTCAGCGTCTTTGTTTCAATGGTGGTCTTCAAACCCAGTTTGGCATTGATTTTAAACCGCCCGACTTCGGAAAGATCATAGGTGTCTGCGTTAAAAAAGAGATTATCAAAAAACTTTACGGCAATCTCCAAGGTAGGCGGGCTGCTCGGACGCAGCCTCCGGTAAATTTCAAGCAGGGCGTCATCAGCGGTTTCCGCTTTATCCAGCGCAAGGGTTTTTCGGAAGGAATCTGTCACCTTGATACCGTCGATAAAAAGGATCTCGATGGTCCCCATCTCGCCCTGTCGGATTTCATCAATGATGGACTCGCTCAACTCGCCGTTGCAGGCAAGAATAACCTCACCGGTTTTCGAATTGACAATATCCTCGGCAACGAACTGACCCACCAGACTTTCCGTGTCGATCTCAAGTTCCTTGATTCCGGCCTCTTCAAGCCGAAGAGCAAGAGCCTTGCTGATTTTCTTATTTGCCTTGGCGATAATTTCACCGGTTTCAGGGTGAATCAGGTCATGGGGAGCACGTTGGCCGACCACCATTTTCGGATCAAATTTCTTGAAGATTTTTTCGCCGGAAAAGGTAAGCTTCTCTGTCTCATAAAAATAGCGCAGTAATTCAGACGCGGAATAGCCGAGTGCCTTGAGAAGAGTGCTGACAGGAAATTTGCGACGCCTGTCAATTCTGACGTGGAGAATGTCCTTGGCATCAAACTCAAGATCAACCCATGAGCCGCGTACAGGAATGATCCGGGCGGAATACAAAAGTTTGCCGCCAGAATGGGTTTTGCCGCCGTCATGGGCATAAAAAAGTCCGGGAGATCTCTGTAATTGGCTGACAATAACCCTTTCCGTACCATTGACCACAAAGACACCGGATTTTGTCATCAGGGCAATGGAGCCCAGATATACTGACTGCTCTTTGATGTCACGGATACTTTTAGCTTCAGTCTCAGGATCGATATCGTAGGAGACAAGGCGCACCGTTATTTTAATAGGCACCTCATAGGTCATTCCCCTCTCAACACATTCCTCAACCGTATATTTAGGCTCACCAAAATTATAACGGACAAACTCAAGAGTGCATAATCCGTTAAAATCCTGGATCGGGAAAACTGATTTATATATGCCCTGCAATCCTGCATCTTCTCGTTCATCAGGATCAACGCCAAGCTGCAAGAATTTTTCATAGGATAACCGCTGCATTTCTATCAAATGCGGTTTCTCTATTACTTCGCCGATCTTCGCAAAACTTTTCCTGACTCTTTTATTCGCCTTCATTAAGCTATGCCCTCGCCTCAGAAACTGATCAAACAGTTTTTAGCCTTGTCACTCTACCGGTCAACATTATGCTGAAGAAAAACGCAATATAACGCTACAGAGATTTTCACTCTGCAGCGTTATATCTTACGTATCCTTATGGCTCTTTAAAGAATGCTTTAAAGAACCGGATCTTTATACTGAAATATCAGAAGACCATATTTACTTAATCTCTACGGTGCCGCCGGCAGCTTCTACTTTTGCCTTGATGTCAGCTGCTTCATCCTTGGAAACGCCCTCTTTGATCGGAGTCGGAGCACTCTCAACCAGAGCTTTTGCTTCCTTCAGGCCAAGAGCAGTAATGGCGCGAACTTCCTTGATAACACCGATTTTGCTGCTGCCGGCAGAGGTAAGAATGGCATCAAATTCAGTTTGTTCCTCAACTTCGGGGGCAGCGGCGGCAGGTCCGGCTGCAGCAACTGCAACTGGCGCAGCGGCTGAAACACCGAATTTTGTTTCCATTTCCTTAACGAGCTCAGAAAGCTCGAGAACACTCATACTGGCGATAAAATCGATTACATCTTCTTTTGTTACTGACATTTTTCTATCCTCCACTAATAAAAAATCATTCGTTAATTGAAATCAGTTGTTTTCCTGTTCCTTCTTTTCCATAAGCGCCTGCAGTGTATACAGAAAACTGAGCGGTACAGCGTTGAGTACTCTGACAAAACTTGTGGGTACGGCCTGCATAACCGAAAGAAGCGTAGCAAGCATAACTTCTCTGCTGGGCAGGGTCGATAACGCCTTTAAATCATCAACGGTTAAAGCCTTCCCGTCTAGAACGCCTGAACGTAACTGCAGTTCAGGATGATTTTTGGCAAATTCTGTCAGAATTTTTGCTGGCGCGACAGGATCCGCATAGGATACTGTAATGGCAGTGGTACCTTTCAGTTGCGAGGTCATTACCTCAAAAGGAGTACCCTGTATGGCCTTGCGGAGCAGTGTGTTTTTGGCGACCCGGATCTCAGCATTGTTTTTTTTCAGCTCGCGCCGTAATTGCTCAAAGCTGGAGACGGTAAGCCCTCGATAGTCTGACACAATGGCAATCTTGGCTTTATCAAATTTACCACTGAGATCAGCTACTACCGCAGCCTTTTCATCACGATTCAATGTCCTACCTCCTTCTTACATCTCATCATTAAAACAATTTCACCTTCACTTTCACCACAACAAAAGTTCAGGCACGATTACTGGCTCGTTAATTCTAACGGGCCTCTGCAAGATAAAGCAGTTGAAGTCGATAAGGACAGACAAGTGCTGCATTTGTACTCATTCTGAAAAGAACAACAACAGACATCAGCAACGATGACATTAAGGATTCACACTTGTTTAGGTTGCATGAAATGCAACTTTTCTCGTCTCGGCAGGCCTTCTTGAGAAGATTAAACTTTTGTACCTGCTGTCTTCGACATCAAAACTACTTTGATAAAGCCCATGAGGTGAGATCATCACCTCATGGACATTTATTTTGATATTTACACTTGTTTTACAAGGGTACGAAGTTCAAGGGGGTCAAGTTTCAAACCTGGTCCCATGGTAGTTGCCAGACTCACACCTTTAAGATAAACGCCCTTTGATGATGAAGGTTTCAGCTGGACAATTCTGTCAATAAATGCCAGGAGATTTTCCTGAATTTTGGTAGTTCCGAATGAAGACTTACCTATCATCGCATGAACGATACCAGCTTTATCAACCTTGAAATCTACCTTACCGGCTTTGATTTCCTGAACCACTCGGCCTACGTCAAATGTCACGGTACCGAGTTTGGCATTGGGCATCAGACCCCGTGGTCCGAGCACGCGCCCTATCTTACCTACGGTACCCATCATATCAGGGGTAGCGATTGTTCTTTCGAAATCAAGCCAACCTGCCTGAATTTTGGCAACATAATCATCGCCGCCTGCATAGTCGGCACCGGCATCGAGGGCTTCCTGCACCTTATCACCCTTGGCAAAAACCAGAACCCGCTCGGTTTTACCAGTTCCATTCGGCAGAACAACCGTACTGCGGACCATCTGATCTGCATGACGGGGATCTACGCCGAGATTAACGGCAATATCAATTGACTCGTCAAACGCAGCATATTTAGCCTTCAGCAGTGTATCGATAGCCTCAGATAATACATATACGGTGTTCCGATCAAGACTCGCGATGGAGTTCTGATATTTTTTTCCTCTTTTTGGCATGGTTTACACCCCTGTTATCTTATCAATCTACAACGGTTATGCCGCAACTCTTTGCCGTGCCACTGACAATCTTCATTGCCGCGTCAATATCATATGCATTCAAGTCAGGCATTTTAATTTCTGCAATCTCACGGATCTGATCTTTTGTGATATTCGCAACACGGTCCTTCTTGGGATTGCTCGAACCACCTTTCAACCCGAGTTTCTTAAACAAAAGATTAGCAGCTGGCGGAGTCTTGGTGATAAATGAAAAAGAACGATCAGCATATACCGTAATAACAACGGGTATAATCATATCACCTTCATTCTGAGTTTTTGCGTTAAATCCCTTACAAAACTCCATGATATTAACGCCATGCTGGCCGAGAGCAGGACCAACCGGTGGTGAAGGATTCGCCTTCCCGGCCGGAATCTGTAATTTTATATATCCAGTAATTTTTTTTGCCATTTTTTTCTCCTACTATAACTCAATCAAAAGATAAAACCAACGATAGCATCCTGTCAAAAGGTAGGTTAACCCTTTGATACCTGTACATATTCCAATTCAACTGGTGTCTCCCGGCCAAATATGCTGACCATAACACGAACACGCCCCTTATCCGGATAAACTGATTCGACGACACCCTGGAAATTTGAAAAAGGACCATCATTGACCCGCACCACATCTCCGATATCAAAAGTGACTTTCGGTTTAGGTTTGACCGCGCCATCCCTGATCCTGCCGATGATCTTCATCGCTTCTTCATCAGAAAGAGGTTCCGGATGGAGGTCATTACCGACAAAACCGGTCACCTTCGGAGTATCTCGCACAGTATGCCAGGTCTCATCATTCAGATCGACATTCAGCAGAATATAGCCGGGAAAGAACTTCCTGGATGATGTCTTCTTTGCGCCTTTAATCATTTCCACTACCTGCTCGGTAGGCACCAGTATTTCACCAAACATTTCCTCCTGGCCGGCTTTTTTAACGCGTTCCTGCATCGCCGATTTTACTTTTTCTTCAAAACCTGAATAGGTGTGAAGTATGTACCACGCTCTTGCCATAATTATTCCAGGAAATGTTATTTCAGGATTTTCCCATCGTGATCGCCAATATTACTTGATCACAAAACCTATGAGTTTCCCAAGGATCAGATCCACCGCTCCTAAATAGAAAGAAATTATTATTACCAATATGACAACGACGCCTGCCGTACCAAGAGTATGTTTCTTGTCAGGCCAGGCAATCTTCAGAAATTCACTTTTTACTTCCCGGATAAACTCCTTGATCTTAGCGAGTTCAAATTTTGAACCCTCATTTGGCACAATCTGCTTATCAGATTTGCCTTGTTTTCCGGTTTTCGCTGCCTTCTTCGTTGACATTTTGATAGTTATTCTCTTTGGAATTCTCAAAATAAATTAATGCTTCGTTAATCAAGATATTAACGAAGCATTAATTTATCTGGCAGGCCAGGAGGGACTCGAACCCCCAACATCCGGATTTGGAGTCCGGCGCTCTACCATTAGAGCTACTGGCCTTTTGATTACTTACGCGTTTCTTTATGTAGAGTATGAGTCTTACAAAAACGACAGTATTTCTTGAATTCGAGCTTGTTTGGTGTCTTTCGTTTATTTTTTGTAGTCGTATAGTTACGTTGCTTGCATTCAGAACACCCAAGCGTAATGATATCTCTCATACCAGCTTCCTATTATTGCTAAAATTAATTATTCCAGAATTTCGTTAATGACGCCGGCACCCACAGTGCGTCCACCTTCGCGGATCGCAAAACGAAGTCCGACTTCCATCGCTATCGGGGTGATCAGGTTGCCCTCTACGGTAACGTTGTCACCGGGCATTACCATCTCTACTCCCTCAGGAAGTGTCACAACACCAGTCACGTCT
>JAHILF010000078.1 GCA_018897105.1 Pseudomonadota bacterium | reverse complement strand
TTTGGTAGGAGCTTCAATCTCTTTAGGTTTGAGTGATATGTAATAAACCGGGAAGACGACAAAGAAGGCTACGGCGATGAGGTATTCCACGCCCTTGATGTGGGTATAGTAATCAACCATGGTCTCGTATTCGCCGAGGTTACCGGTTGCTACCAGAAACTGCCGGAACATTTCAGTTACCTGCCAGTCAACCGAGGCAAGACCGGCCATAAACATGGTGATGGCCCAGATGCCGATGATGCCGCCGATTGCTGCGCCAATGCCTAAAAATACTCCGGATCCCTTAGCTGCTTTTTCCTGTGATTCCATGATGTTCTCCCCTTGTAGTATTCATTCATTCGTGAAGATTAAGCCCGCTCTGCCAACCCTGCAAAAGGGAGAGCGGTTTATTTTAGAAGACCTTATCAGCCTCCGCCGATTGCTTCCAGCCATCCTGCGACCAAGCGGGCGGCGCCGTTCTGGGCAAGAGCGCTGAGCAGACAGGTTGCACCCCATAATC
Organism: Pseudomonadota bacterium; assembly: GCA_018897105.1. Lineage (GTDB taxonomy): Bacteria > Desulfobacterota > Desulfobulbia > Desulfobulbales > SURF-16 > SURF-16. Next base: position 5,943 of record JAHILF010000078.1, on the reverse strand, counting down.
CGCTCACGGCGGTGACTGCTACGATAACTCCCAAACCGACTTCGGCTGCCTGTTGATCAATCGCCTCCTGGTTGGTGTCATCAACGATGTTGGTGTTTGCGGTCGTAGTAGCTTTCATGGTGTGCCTCCTTGATATCCTGGAAAATGTTTTATCATTTTAAGTGCTAACCGCCCATTACTGCGGAAAACCACCCCGTGATCATGCCGACGATGCCGTACTGGGAGATGCCGCCGATGAGGCAGGCAACGCCCCAAGCACCGATCAGGGCGCTCAGGATTACGATAAAGTCGATACCAACCTGGGATATGGCTTCCTGGTTATGGGGCTGTGCTGTGGCGGTTGTCTTGGCTGTTGCTTTCATGGTGTTTCTCCTCTTGCCTGTCCTTCTGGTGAGTGATTGTCTTTGATTCTCGTAAGAGCATCAGTCGTGCCAAGAGGCTTCGCCACAACAGGAAATAATATAACCATCTGAAATTACATGGTAAAAATTTATAACGTGGCAGTTGTTCGCGGCTGATCGGGTGTGGAGTGAAGTGTAGTGCAACACAATGTGTGGCAGGGCTATACTACAGTATTGTGGTATGGCTCTTGTGGGAACAAAGAGGAGGATTTGCTTTTAACTATTTGAAAAAACACGAAATAGCTATATGTTAGTTAGGTGTTGACCTGGGGGACAGCAATAGGCCCAAATCCGCAGTCAGGTCGCCAGTTTCTGGTGATGAACCTATGTTCTGACATCTTCTGCGTTGCATTGTGAAGGCGGAAGAGAGCGGGATGAAGCCATTTTTGCAAAAAAAAAGGGTGCCCCGCCGGGCACCCGATTAAGAGGAAAGATTATTTTTCCAGAGGTTTATGGCAAAACCACCAGTCATAACACTCGTACTGTTTGACCCGCTCTTTGGCCAGGAAGACATCCCCTGCAGGCGGCACGATGACCCGGTCGCCGAGCATTTCGTTATTGGGCCAGTCGGCAGGCATGGCTCCCTGCTTGTCAGAGGTTTGCAGCGCTTTGACGGCGCGAACGATCTCATCCATATTGCGGCCGATCTCCTGGGGATAATAGATCATCAGACGCACTTTGCCGAAAGGATCGACAATAAATACGGCGCGTACGGTATTGGTGCCCTTGCCCGGGTGCAGGAGGCCAAGTTTGCTGGCGATATGGTCGTTGGCGGCAATAATCGGAAACTGGATTTCCACATCCAGTTTTTCCTTGATCCATTCAACCCATTTGATGTGGGAGAAAACCTGATCAATGGACAGACCGATCAGCTCGCAGTTCATTTCCTTGAATTTGTCGAATCTTTTCTGAAACCCTACAAACTCGGTGGTGCAGACCGGGGTAAAATCTGCGGGGTGGCTGAACAGAACGAACCATTTTCCATCCAGGTCTCCGGGAATACTCATCGGCCCGTGGGTAGTCTGGACGGTCATTGCGGGGAACTGGTCTCCTAAAAGCGGCATGTGCATTTGTTTTTCCTCCATTGTTAGTCTCCTTTTTTTACGTGATTTCGGGTTTTACTTTTATCTGGCCATACTCGGCATTCTTTTGTGAGTCATTTACGAGCCCGCTCGCCGGTTTGCTCAAGACGAGCAAACCGGCTGTCCGGAAGCGGCAGCAGGCGTTACAGAAAATACATTGGAAAAAATTTTTTCCCTCTATACAAACAGCTGAAAATTTGATATTGAAATAAGTAATTTTTACTAAATATATCCTAATCGATTAAATTGTAAAGCTAAAAAAGGAGGAGGCATGAAGAAAAAAACAAAGAGCAAAGAATTTCTGGTAATGGGAATGCTGGCCATGCCCATGCTGCTGCCCGGCATGGCCGGAGCCATTGATAAGGTGGATAAGGAGCTCTACCCCTTTGCGCCGTCCCTGGTAAACTGGGAAAAAAGCAAGGCGGAATTTACCCCGCCGGAAACATGCGCCGAGTGCCATCCGCAGCAGTTTGAGGAATGGACCGGATCGATGCACGCCCTGGCCTTCAAGGACCCGGTCTACCAGGGTGAGTTGAACAAGGCGGTCAAGGCGGTTGGCCATGACATCGCCAGGCAGTGCGAGGGATGCCATTCGCCGGTGGGGGTGGTGACCGGGCAGGTGAAAGGCCCCGGCCTGACCGGGCTGAATTCCATAGCGCTCAATGGGGTTTCCTGTGATATCTGCCACTCGGTCAAGAGCCATACCGGCTGGCAGACCCCCTACCACCAGCCGGAAAACGGCTCATTCGTCATGTCCCCCGGCAAGGAAACGGCGGATGGCGTGGTGCTGACCAAATACGGCCCCTACAAGCCTGGCGAGGATTGCGGAGAAGGATTCCATGAGTGCGTGGAGCAGCCCCTGCACAAGACCACGGAGCTCTGCGCCAACTGCCACCAGGTGCATCATTATGAAAGCCATACGCCCCTTGAGTCAACCTACCGGGAATGGAAGGATGGCCCCTATTCGGTGAAAAATATCGCCTGCCAGGACTGTCATATGGTGGATTATGACACCTTTGTCCGCTCCGCCGATGAGTTCAAGAAACCTGAACGGGGTGAATTCCGCCACTATTTCAACGGCGCCAATTTCCTGCTCTATTATCTGCTGGAGCAGGCGGCCAAAAAAGGCGGGGACGAGGCCCTGGCCGCCAATGCCCACAATAAGTTTGAAATGGCGGTGAATCGCCTCAAGGCAGCCGCCGAGGTGGAGGTCCTGCCCATTTACCGGGACAACAAGCTGGCCGAGCTCAAGGTGCGGGTGCACAACAAACGGGCCGGCCATAATCTGCCCACCTCGCTGACCAACATCCGCCAGATCTGGCTGGAAATGACGGTCAAGGACCAGAGCGGCAAGGTGATCATGACCACCGGCACGGTCGGCAAAGACGGCGAACTGCCCGCCGAGGCGCGTCTCTTTAATTCCGACGGCATGGGTGAGGCGTTCCATTTCCAGGTGGACCCGTGGGAGGTTATTTCCTTCTCCCGCCATGAAACGATTCCGCCCAAGGGCTATAAGGATGTCTATTACGGGATTAGTGCACCCCAGGCCTCAGGCCCGCTGTCCGTTGAGGTGAAGCTGCGTTACCGGCAGGCGGAGCAGAAGATTGCCCATGCCCTGCTGGCCGCGGTGCCTAGCGACATCGATCTGGCCGCTACCTATGGTCTGACGTCCATGCCGGATCTGCCCGTGGTTGATATGGTGGAGAAGACGGTGTCCGTGCCTCCGACCAAATAATCGGACAAATCGTACCCCTGCTCTGTATCATTATATATTAGGGGCTGATGCCGCGCATGGCATCAGCCCTTTTTTTGTGGTTCCTCAGCATTGATGAATTCGATAAAAGTCTGTTTTTACCACGGAGCACACAGAGATCACAAAGGAAAAATTTTTAATTACAATTAGTTATCTCTGTAAGCTCTGTGCTCTCTGTGGTTAATTTTCAGTTTTTACGAGTCCTTCTGCTTTCCTCGGACTCTCGTAGCCCCTTTGGCTTTTTTCGCATACTGAGGCTGAGACTTGCCGCCCCGGCGCGGTTTGCTGCTGCCGCTTTTTTGCTCACCACCCGTTTCGCCACCTGCACCCTGCTTCTGCTCCTGCTTTGGCTTTTTCGGTTTCTTCGGGCGCCCCTTCAGCAGGCGGGTTAATGGGACATTATGCGTGGGGATAAAACCGGTCTCAACCTCGCGCACCAGAGTATGGCCGATCAGGGTCTCGATGCCGGAGAGCAGGTTGACCTCATCGGCACTGACCAGCGAGATTCCTTCTCCCTCGGAACCGGCACGACCGGTACGGCCGATGCGGTGAACGTAGTCCTCGGGAACTTTGGGCAGATCGAAATTGATCACCTGGGGCAGTTCACTGATGTCGATACCGCGGGCGGCAATGTCGGTGGCGACCAGGACACGGATCTTGTTGGCCTTGAAGTCGGCAAGGGTGCGGGTACGCTCTCCCTGGCTCTTGTCACCGTGGATGGCCGCCACGGAGATGCCGTCGCGTTCAAGTCGCTGCACCAGGCGGTCGGCGCCGTTTCTGGTGCGGATGAAGACCAGCACCTGCTCCAAACCTTTGTTGCGCACCAGATGGCTGAGCAGGGCCGGCTTCCTGCTCTTGTCTACCTCATAAACCCACTGCTTCACCCTCTTTGCCGCTGAGTTTCGCGGGCTGACCTCTATCTGTACCGGATTTCTCAGGAGATCGCCGGTGAGCCGGCGGATGTCGGTGGAAAAGGTGGCTGAAAAGAGCAGGTTCTGCCGCTTTTTCGGCAACAGCGCGATGATCTTGCGGATATCGCCTATGAACCCCATGTCGAGCATCCGGTCCGCTTCGTCGAGCACCAGAATCTCTACTTGCGAAAACTTCACGGCATTCTGATTGAAAAGGTCAAGCAAACGTCCCGGTGTCGCCACCAGCACATCGATCCCGCCGCGCAGTTTCATCATCTGCGGATTGATTTTCACCCCGCCGTAAACCACACCCGACTTAAGCGAAAGGTGTCTACCATAGGCGGCAACGCTTTCGGCCACCTGCACCGCCAGTTCCCGGGTCGGCGTCAGAATCAAGGCGCGGATGTGGTTCGCCTTCACTTTGGCGCCGCCGGCAAGACGTTGCAGCAGCGGCAGGGTGAACCCGGCGGTTTTACCGGTGCCGGTTTGGGCTGCGGCCATGACATCCTTACCGGAGAGGGCCGCGGGAATCGCCTTGAGCTGGATCGTCGAAGGAGCGGCATAGCCCTTTTCTTCAAGGGCACGGAGAAGGGGCTTTGCGAGTCCGAGGGAAGAAAATGACATAGGGCCGTTTCTCGATAAGTGGTTGCTGGTCCCGACAGCGGCACATGGAGTTGCCTGACGGGACAGAGAGATTGTGTATTGCTGAGGATTATACCCGTCCCCGGGGTAGATTCAACAGATATCGGGATAAAAGCCGGACATTACATGATCAAGGTGATGCTTTTGCGTAAACGCGCCAGTGCGGCCAGGCCCAGGTTTTGCGTTTTTACCACGTTATATGGAGATAATCATGGCTTTTGTTATCGGGGAAATGGAGTGGCGGAGGAAAGGGGGGAGAAGGAATGAGCAGGCGGAGAAGGTGGGGGCTTTCCCTCTTTGTCTCCAGATGGGCTGGTAGTAAGCCTTGCCCGGTGACATTTTAATGGAGCAGGTAGAAAAAGTTTGGATTTTACGGGAATGGGGGGTAAATGTTTAATTAATACTGAAATTTACTGGGTTTATTGGCCCTGCGGTCTTTCAGGGTGCAGATTTGGAAATATTGCCGTGAAATGTTTCTCTTGCCAGAAAATTCAGGAACTTTAACTTCGGCAGAGAGCGTTCGTCGTCTTTTAAATTGTAGCCTGCTGTATATCATGCAAAAAGTAAGGATATACAGACCTGTATAATTACTTGTTGTGTTTATAAAAAATGAAGAAATTTAGAATCATTGTCCATTGTACAAATTTAAACGTACCTGAAGAAGAAAGCGGGAAGATCATAATTGGCTTTTATGCAACCCGATATGGCAGAGGTCAATCCATAGAAGAAGCATTTGAAAAAGTAAAAAGAAATCTTGAAAATGAAGATGATTTCAAAAAATCTTCAAAGATAACAAAACAAAGATCTCAGCTACAACCAATCCTAGAAATTGAAGAATTTGAAGTAGTTCCTTTCTATTCAGATTTATTTTTCAAAGGAAAAGGATATACATTTTACCCTGCTGAATAGATGATAAAACACAACAAGTCGTTGCTGCGGAAGCCGCAAAAAGCGCGGCTTCCGCAGAACTCCACGTTAAGCAGGAAGGAGATCTAGGCTAGCAATGAAATACTTTCAGACCTCCTGACCTCGGGAGATTTTGTCATGACACCAATTCGTAAATCAGGCGCATATTGTTGCCGGGGAACAGGGTCATGGTGTCATTCAGTTCGTTGCACAAATGCTGCACGATCTCGCCGCTGCTTCGATTTGCC
>JAHILF010000077.1 GCA_018897105.1 Pseudomonadota bacterium | reverse complement strand
AGCCTTTTCGCCGGTTGCCTGAGCCCAGGTTCGTCATTCCGGCGAAGGCCGGAATCCAGGTAGTTACGACAATTCTGGACCCCGGCCTTCGCCGGGGTGACGACGAGGGTAGTCAGGTTTTTCTTAAGTTAACGGCATTGAATTCCAACAATAAAATGCACCGGATAAACCGGTGATTTTCACGTGCGAGTTCTCGGCGACTGCGTCGACGAGAATCGCGGTGCTGACTTCGTCAGCACCGCGATTGGATAAAAACTACTGATTGAAATGATATGGTAATGGTGAAAAATGCTGCTTTTGTCTCCAAATTTAGGCTTTAAAGAAAGATGCCATGAAATGCTTCGGGCGAAACGGATGCCTGGATTCGGCGGATGAAAAGGTAATATGGAGACAGCGGTCTCATGGCCGTGATTCCATGATGACACCCTTTCAAAAGAATATGAGAGCCATCAAAATGGATAGCGAAGAGATAGGGAAAAAAGTTGCGGTCAGGTTGGAGATCGAGCGGCAGGTTAGGGAGCAGCTTCCCAACCTTGAAAACCAGGGTGCAGCGCGAAAGAGAAGCCGCTGGGCCTGGCTGGACAGCAAACTGGCTCTGCTTATCATCGGAGCGGTGATAAGCGGTGTGCTCATACCGAGGTTTCAGTTCACCCAGGAGAAGATCAACTGGCAGAGGCAAAACCGCTACAACACGATAGAGCGACAGCTTGGCAGCATCCGTGATAGCTTGAAACAGTTCATCGCAGTCCAAGGCATAAGTGCAGAGCTTTACGATCTTGGTCTGGAACTCCTCGACACGGATTCTGCCAGTGTCCGCCAGGCGCGACTGGAGGAGTGGCGCAAGGACTTCCGCGCCCTTAAGGCGCGCCGGGTCCAACAAAACTCAGCTTTTGCGGTTACGGTATTTTATTTCCCAATAAAATCCCGCGATTCGATCCGAAAGGCATGGGACGATTTATTGCTGCCGGGGCAGAAACTCGAGACACTTGTGGGCGATCTTCTTAATGACGCTACAGGAGGCTCCGATGGAAAGGTCCACAAGAAAATGTCAGAGAATGAAACGGCCGTGCAACTGGACGTAAGTCTTTCAGAGGTCAATCAAGCCTACGAGCATGTGTTGACAATTCTTCGGAACCAACTCCAGGAGGTAGAAAATGAGAGTATCAAGTTTCAGTGACGGCCTGCGCATTTCCGCCTTGTTCTTGTCCATTTTGCTTTTTGTTGCGGTCCAGCTTGCAGTGGCGGATGTTGGAGGCGGCAAGGGCTATCCAGCCACCCCATGGAGAAAAGAGGGCCCCAAGAGCATCCTGGAACTCGAGGAAGCAAAAAAACTTGCCGCAACCTACCAGACTTTATCTGTTGCCCAGGAACCGGGCGATGAAGAAAGGAAGCCCGAATCAATCGATTTTGAGCGAGTTAGCCTGGTGCCATCACCGTTCCATGAAGGAGATGTCCGCCTTTACGTGCTCACCGGCAAGACCAGCTCAGGTGAGACGGTTGCCATATCCTTCAGCCAGATGGAAAGCTTCGCCGTCATATCGAAGGACGACAAGACGATCACCTTATCGGTGACGGTCTGGCCGGACATCTCATCCGAAGAACTGCTGCGTGAGCAGCCTACTTACAAGGAGCTTTATGCGGGTTACCGGCGTGACGTTGTACTTGATATAAACCTGGAATTTGCGGATGGACGGGCCCAGGTTTTTGAAGGAGAGTGGCAGGATAATACGCTTCCGCTCGGCAGACTCCAGGTGGGAGCAAAAGCCGGTTTCTATGGAGGGCATCCTCACATGGCTCACCCTCTTCGGTTTTGGTGGGCTATTCCATCGGTGGCCAACGATGAGGACTATCCGTTTCGAATAATCCCAAAAATGTGAGCAACATAAATAATTCACATTTTAAGGTTTGACGCCACGTCCCTGAGGATTGATTCTGGGAGCATTTAGAAAGAATCTGTTTGATTCAATCACATAACCCAATTGATTGAAAAACCTCCAAAGTACTGATAGAGCGATTCCTTGGCAATGGAAGCGTCCCGGACAATGGTATTGATGCTTGCCTTGCGATACCCCTGCCTGGCAAACTCGTTTACCGCTGCTGAAACAATTTTCCCCTGTTTTTCCAGGAGCAGATTGCTGAAAGTATTTCGTGCATTTGCTTGTAACGTTCCCACACCTGTGACCAGGTGGTCTGGTTAGTTCGCTTCCTGTTTTTTGCAAGGGGAAAATAAAGTTTTCCGCCTAGTAATTCCTGAATTCCGGAAAAAATAACTGAAAATTCAATTTATTATACTTCTACCACTTTCTCCCTAAAACGAATCCCGCAAATAACATTCTGATATTAAAGTCAATGCCGTTAACTTAAGAAAAACTGACTACACTCGTCGTCACCCCGGCGAAGGCCGGGGTCCAGAATTGTCGTAACTACCTGGATTCCGGCCTTCGCCGGAATGACGAACCTGGGCTCAGGCAACCGGCGAAAAGGCTT
>JAHILF010000076.1 GCA_018897105.1 Pseudomonadota bacterium | reverse complement strand
GAAAAACTGACTACACTCGTCGTCACCCCGGCGAAGGCCGGGGTCCAGAATTGTCGTAACTACCTGGATTCCGGCCTTCGCCGGAATGACGAACCTGGGCTCAGGCAACCGGCGAAAAGGCTTAAGTTAATGACATTGAATTGTTTATAGCAATAAAAAAAATAATACCACAACGTCCTGACACACTAAGACATGATCATTAATTATTACATTTCAAACCCATAACAAGTGGCGAAAAAATACCAAATTGAAATAATTGCGATGCAAATTCTATTTCCTTAATAAATTACATTAACCTCATGGATATGTAAGGATAAGTTGCGGCAATTTCCATATATCCGGAAATTTTTCCACATATGCGTAAAATTACTCACGCCATAGGTAGAAATACTCACCGGATTCATTTCGATAGCATTATCACAAAAAATAACCTTTTAAATACGGCAAGTTATCAAAATAAGATGGGCGCCAGAAATTTAATCTTGCCGTCGAAGTGACTTGAAAACTTATTTTAAATTTCGGCATATTTTTTTTACACATAGCAAAGTCAAAATAGCTATCACTCACACAATACACAAAAAACAACTGTGCAAAATGTGCAAACCAAGCGCAAACAAAAGAGCAATGACACAGCCAAAACGGCAAAATATTATCAACCAACCTTATTTAGAAATGGCCTGAATAAATTACTTACTGAATTTCATTTTTTCCCAGAATATCGCTACCTCATTGGTCAACTACGACCAATAACTCGCCAGAAACTGATTAGCTGTTCACCAGAAACTGGTGTCTTGCAAATTAAAATATCCCAAAAGACTGGACATTGAAATTTAATTTCCTGATCACTATTTTTGCCGCTAAGGCCTGGCCTTTCAGCAACCAGCAAAGATTGGATACGATATTTTTACATACTCTCCGGGATTTTCTGACAGCGCCCTTAACACCGACATGAACGATCCGCAACCAGACAAATGAATAAGCATTCACCGAAATGAAACAACTAACATACTGTATATAGAGACTTATTTTATAAGAAATGAATTAAAATTCAACATTTACTGAGGAAGTTATTAAAGTATTCCGGATATCCGTAAACACACCTAGCAAATTAACGTCGCACCCATTGCCTGTAGATAAAAAATGTCATTATAACAATTAGTTAGAATAGGGTATTTATTCCTTATTTTTTATATTAAGTGGTGAGTATTTTGCATAAAAATGTAAGTGAATTGGGACGCAGGAAATTACATGCAGAAGATTACAAGCTGCACAACTTGCATGTGCAATAATTTATTAACTCATCTGAAACATATTATTCAGCTGCCGTTTTTAAGGAGTTTCTTTTAGAAGAGTAAGACCTTTTAAGAGAATAAATGAGGGAAGAGATAGTACAAACTTGGGCTGACAGCAGCCCGCAAGAGAAAAATGAGGAATGAAAAAGGAGAAACGGTATGAAACGCTCAATGTATGTCGCAGCATTTGCATTATTCCTGGGCTGTTCGTCGCTAGCCCTGGCAGGGAACGGTTACATGGGTGGCCAGGGAACAACCACAGCTGGATCGGAGTCGGGCAGCACGGATGGAGGCACCACCTCTGACGGTCCCCTGGGTGACAAAGGATCTGAACAGGGAGAACTTTTCGGCGATCTCTACGTGATTGACCGCTATCTGGGAGGTGAAACCAAACTTGTACCAGCAGTTGACTCGGCAGGTGAACCGATCATGATTATGGGTGACTGGATCGATGAAAACGGCAATCCGGTTATTGACCCCAGCACCGGCAATCCCTATCAGGTTGAACAGCAAGCCTGGAACACAGCCGTTGCTATCGGCGGTGAACCGAAACTGACCGAAGCTTTCGGCAGGTACACCATTGTCAATGAAGATACCGGCGAATACGAAATCAACCCGATTACCGGCGATATTTATTTTGCTGCTCCGTATCCGAGTCAGTGTGTACAGCCGGTGGCCGATACTGTACGCTGGGGAGACATATCGTCCAAGACCGGTCTTCCGGTAAACCATCTGCCCCTGATCATCGCCTATGACTCAACCTGGGAAAGAACCGAGTGCGAGGTCGAAAGCACTACCTTTCTCGCCAATGGCGAAACCTGGGACGGGGTGACCTATTACAGTGATATTTTATACAATGATCTCGTGCAGGAGGTGGACTTCGGCCGCCTGAATCTGGGACGGGCGCCTGATGCGGTTCTTGATCAGGCCTTTGATGAAGCTATCAGCAGTATCAATAACTCAAAAAGCATATCACTCGATGCCTCGGGCCGGCTGTTGCTCACCACTGATGTTTATGACGAGTTCCTTACCAATCCAGACGGCACCCCCGTATATATCGAAACCGTCACCAAGGCCATCGACTCACCGCTGGAAAACCTTGCCCTGTACATTAAACTCATGAAAGACGGCCACCTGATAACCCCGGCGGATGAGCGGAGCGCCATCGATCGCTCCACCCGCGGCGGCATCCCGCTGTGGAAGCTGCTGGAACTTGAAGACGGTCCGTCACAATCACTGCGGCCCACCATCGACATCGCCCACATGCAGGAATTCGGCCTCGGCAATCTGGTCGATGCTGCCAACCCTACCACCTACTGGACACATCGTGACGAAGAGGGCAATCTGATCGTTTCAAGTGAAGCCTGTGAAGGCTGCGAAGAATCCTACGGGATTACGACCAGATCGGGAAACGACTTCTGCAACGACGACGATTTTGCCTTCAGCGCCACCTTTGTTGCCTCTGCCGCTGACAAAACCGGCAGTATGACCATGGACAAGGTTGTCTACATCAACTCCATCTTAGGCATCAATCTGGTGATCGGCTACAGCGAGTATGACGAGAACGGCGACCCGGCCGAAGGGGCCATCAGTTATTCCAAAAACCCCGTATATTTCAACTATGGCGCCCATATGGGCCAGTACAACAGGCAATCCACCTTTTCAAACCGTGGAAACATAACTGCTGAACCGGGCGGCGGCATTCAAGGCGCCTATGACGGCACCGTCACGGTTCTGGTTGAAGATGCCGCTACACCTGGCACCTGGGTGCAACAAGACATGTCGATCTTTGCCAACGTTTTCGGCGACGGCAGTATCGGCCAGAATTTTACCGGCACCGACATCACCGGCTTTACCGCCATGTCTGATGACGATCTGCATACCATTGGCTATATTCACACCTATCAAATTCCCGGCTTGCGTTAACAGCAAACCGGCGTGAAACAAGTATTCCTGCCTGCCGCGCTATTCGCGGCAGGCAGGAATATCTCCTCGCCAGAAATTCCATCTTTGCCAGCTTCGAACGCCTCTAAATTCCTAAATGTAACCCACAGGGAGCAACTCCGCCTATGCCGACTAGGACAAGCCCTACCGGCGGGCCAGCGTAATTTTCTTGACAAAAAGAAAAAATCCATACTATATGTATCAGTTATGAGCTGACTTCCTCCCCCGCATTCAAGGCGATTGTCCGCGGAATGCCAATCCGGCACCATGCCGACCTGCCAGGGTGTGATCCATGAAAGGATATATCTGCATACACGGCCATTTCTATCAGCCTCCGCGCGAAAATCCCTGGCTTGAACGCATCGAAGTGCAGGACTCGGCCGCCCCTTATCATGACTGGAATGCCAGAGTGCATGCGGAATGTTACGCACCCAACGCCGTTTCCCGCATCCTGAACGAGAGAAGCAGAATAACCGGCATCGTCAACAACTATGAACATATCAGCTTTAATTTCGGCCCCACGCTCTTATCCTGGATAGAACGGGAAGCAACCGACATTTACCAAAAGATTATTGGAGCAGACCGGATAAGCGCGGAAAAACATGGCGGCCACGGCAATGCCATCGCCCAGGCATACAACCACATGATCATGCCGCTGGCCAATCGGCGGGACAAGATCACGCAAATCGTCTGGGGCATCAACTCCTTCCGCAAACATTTCAACCGTGCTCCTGAGGGAATGTGGCTGCCGGAAACCGCGGTGGATCTCGAGACCCTGGAGATCCTCTGCGAACACGGCATTCGCTTTACTATCCTTGCTCCACGCCAGGCCAGGAGAATCCGCCCCCTCACCACATCTATCTGGTGCGATGTCAGCAACGAGTCTATTGACACCACCATGCCCTATCTGGTGCGTCTTCCCTGTGGCGGCGTCATTGCCGTCTTTTTCTATCACGGCGCCATTGCCCATGACCTGGCCTTTGGCGGTCTTCTGCAGAATGCGGAAAACTATAAAAACAGACTTTTTCAGGCCCTGCCCGCCGCAGGCAAAAATCCGCCGCTGGTTAATGTCGCCACCGACGGTGAAACCTATGGCCACCACCACCGGTTCGGAGATATGGCGCTTGCCTACGCACTGGAACAGGTCAGAAAGAAGCCTGATGTCGGCCTGACGAATTACGGTGAATACCTTTCCCTGTTCAAGCCAACCCATGAGGTTGAAATTATCGACAACAGCTCCTGGAGCTGTATACATGGGGTTGAGCGTTGGCGGGCCGATTGCGGATGCCGGGCCGGTGGACATGACAATTGGAACCAGAAATGGCGGCAGGTACTACGGGAAAGCCTTGATTGGCTCAGACACGAACTGATCCGCATCTACAGCAGCCGCGCAGCTTCCCTCCTGCAGAATCCTTGGCAGGCAAGGGATGAATACATCGAGGTCACCATGGCCCGCTCTGAGACCGCCAAGACCGACTTTCTCCACAGGCATGCCCGCAGCAGCAAACCGCTGAGCGATACGGATCGATCCAGGGCCTTGCAGCTTCTGGAGATGCAGCGGAATGCCATGCTGATGTATACGAGCTGCGGCTGGTTTTTTGATGAGATGTCCGGCATCGAGGCTACCCAGGTGCTCAGATATGCCGCCCGGGCCATTGAACTGGCCGAACGCTGTTCAACGGAATCACTGGAAGACGCCTTTATTGAACGGCTCGCAAAAGCCCAGAGCAACATCAGCGGCATGGGGACCGGGGCCGACATCTACCGCCGATTCATCCTTGCCAGCAAATCACACCTCAAAGAGGTTGCCATCCATTTTTCCCTCAGCTCATTTTTTGAAAACTATCAACAGAAAAACAGTCTCGGCTGTTACACCATTGAACTCAAAGAATACGAAAAACAGCGGCATGAGCATACCCTTGCCGCTACAGGCAGATTACACGCAAGATCCACCATCACCGAGGAAGAGGCCTCCTTTATCTTTGCCGCCCTGCAGCAGGAACCCCATGATTATTACTGTACGGTCAAGGATTGTTCCGATATAACCGCTTCATGCGGGACATCGCCCGGGGGGAACTCTTCCGCCAATCACCTCTATACGGAACTGACGGATTCACTCTTTACCAACCTGAAGGCCAAGGGACCGAGCGCAGCCCTGAAGGTAATCGACCAATATCTGGGCACGGGCCGCTATACCATCAAGGACCTTTTCAAGGATGAGCAGGAGGAACTCCTCAACATCGTTCTGGAAGGGGAGCTTGAATACATTGGGGAAACCCTTGAGGCGGCCTACAGAAAGACCTCATTTCTCACCGTGCTGCTCGAAGAATGCGGCCACAGCATACCAACGCCGTTTATCATTGCCGCTGAGGTTACCCTGAAAAGAAAACTGGTCAATGCCCTCAAAAGCCAGAAATCAACCCATGAGACCATCCGCCTGCTGCTTGATGAAATTAACCGGTGGCACATCTCCCTGGACAATGAATGGCTTGAGCGAACACTGCGGACCCTTATCGAGAAGGAAATGACTACAATCAAGAATGCCCCGACAACCAACAACCTGGCGCACATGAATGGAAAAGTGTCGATGCTCTATCTTTTTCCTGTACAGGTAAACCTCTGGCAGACTCAGAATACCTATTTCGACCTGCTGCACTCCAGCTATTCGGCAAAAAAGGAACTTTCTGACAGCGGTGACCGTGAAGCAGTCAAATGGCTTGAGGAGTTCATGCGCCTTGGCGACGGACTGTTTATCAATGTCGATGATGTGATTGCCAACAGGGACACAGTGCAAAAAAAAGTGGCGCTGCTCCTGCCTGCACAGGACGGGAAAACCAAATCAGAATCGTCTTCCCGCATTGCGGCAACTTCCTAGGAGAAATGACTGGCTGGCTCCTTTCTCCTAGGAAGAACGGCCGATATGAATCATGGTCGCCTTCATCGATAACAGCACATCGACAAAAAGCAGAATCATCGACACCAGGATGAAGAGACAGCTGCCGCCGACAAGTGAAATTTCAAACATCGACACGGAAAGTCCAAGCAACTTATCAAAAAGAGACACCATTACCAGGCAGCTGCTCAAGATTGTGCTTAAAACCAGGGTAGCAAAGCTATACTTCAACAATCTGCACCGAAACACCAGCAGATCGATTTCCTGTTTTATCGAGGCTGGTGCATTGCCGGCAAGAGAATGATCATATAACTCTCTCGTTCTGCTGGTTGCCTGAATATAGCGCGCGTTTATGGTCAGAACCAGAATGCCGATGCCTGAAACAAACACAAGCGGGGCGGTGGCAGCTGACAGGGTTTCACTGAAAATAACATTCATATTTTCCTCATTGCATTACGGCTGAAGCCTTATCCCATGGGTCTTCGGTGGCAAATGATTTCTTTCTGCCGGTCATCTTTTGCCCTTATAAAAGAGCGCCGGTCTGAAACAAAAAAAGGGAATCAGCTGCTATAAGCTGATTCCCTTAACAATTTCAAGTGGTGACCCCAAGGGGAATCGAACCCCTGTTTTCGGCGTGAGAGGCCAACGTCCTGACCGCTAGACGATGGGGCCTTGAATGATGGAAACCAAAAGTAACGGAAATCAGGAAAATGTCAAGAATTATATGCGTGCTCAGCTGACAATCCGTCGACCGAACTCTTCCGCCTGAGCTATCTTCTCACCAACCTTTGCCATTTCGCCACGCTTATCGATGCCTTTAACCAGAAGCGCCCCGCCATAGCCGAAGCCGATCGCATCATAAAAATATTTTGCCGTCAACACCGCGCCGTCAAAAACCTTTTCTCCTTTAGTGGCAGCCACCGAAACAAAAAAACCGAGCCGACTGGCGTCTTCCTGCCACTCACCTTTTTTCTTGAGAAGATATTTGCGGCTCCAAAGGGCCTGAGCCCTGTCCACAAAGGCCTTGGCCTGGGCCGTGACGCCGTAGAAGTAGATGGGCGAGGCTAGAATGATCCTTTTTACCTCATCTATCTTTTCATACAGCAGCCCCATATCATCTTTGACAACACAAACTCCTGTCTTGTCGCAGCCCCCGCAGCTCTGGCAGCCAGAGATACTCAAATCGGCCAACCGGATGATCTCAATCTCACCTCCGGCAGACTCCACCCCTCGCGCCACTGCGGAGAGCAACACCTGCGTGTTGCCGCCGCGCCGGGGCGATCCGTTAAAAGCCAGCACTTTCATCGTGTTCATCCTTTTATTATCGGGCAGCTCTTCTCCCGCCCATAGAAACGAACCTCATCCCGCAGATAATGAATAACATCTGGCGAAAGAAAGGGGGAAGCGCATCGCCACACCCAGTTATCTTCCAGGGTACTGGGTCGATTCATCCGACAGTCTGATCCGAAACCCAGCACATCCTGCAATGGAATAACGGCCAGTGCGGCCACCGAAGAATAGGCCAGGCGCACAAAATCACGGTATAGCACCTGCCCGTCGCTGTTGGCATAACGCCTTGCCCGATCTTTACTTGCCTGGGGAACCTTACTGTCAAAATACCAACCCACCGTGGTATCATTGTCGTGGGTGCCGGTATAGACCACGCAGTTTGTTGTTTTGAAATTGTGGGGAAGATAGAGGTTTAACTCGTCTGAATCAAAGGCAAACTGCAGAATCTTCATGCCCGGATAACCTAAATCATCCCGCAATTTTTCAACATCCGGGGTAATGACCCCCAGATCTTCGGCAATGATATCTATCTGGTCGGTGGCCTCCTTTACCTGCTCGAAAAAGAACAGACCGGGGCCTTTGGCCCAGGTGCCGTTCACGGCCGTTTCCTCACTGGCAGGGATCTGCCAGTAGGAGGAAAAGCCGCGGAAATGATCGATACGAACCACATCGACCATTCTGCCGAGATGCAGAAACCGCTGCCGCCACCACTCATAAAGGGATTTGTTCGGTTTACGGCCAATCTCCCAGAGGTAGAGAGGATTGCCCCAGCGTTGACCGGTTTCACTGAAATAATCAGGCGGAACCCCTGCAACATGACGGGGCTGCAGGGTGGTCTGGTCAAGATCGAAACATGACTGATTGGCCCAGACATCAGCGCTGTCCTGACCTACATAGATGGGGATATCCCCAATCAGCCTGATTGCTTTCTGCTGTGATGCCTGGCGCATTCTCCCCCACTGCATAAAAAAAACAAACTGCACAAATTTATGATACCGGCACCGCTCATCAAGCTCCTCTGCCGCCCTGATCAAACTCTTTTTGTCACGGGTTGCAATTTTGCGGGGCCATTCATACCAGGGCTTGGATTCGAACTTTTCCCGCAAACTCATGAAAAGGGCAAAATCATCAAGCCATGACGTATGTTCGCTGCAAAAGTGCTCAAATGCCTCATCAAAGAGCTTGATGGCTATAAATTTCTGAAAACTCGTTTCCAGCAACCTGTTCTTGAAATCCTTAACAGCAGAGTAATCAACCGCATATTCGGAAAAGTGAGGCTTGCTCATTAAATCCTCGCTATGCAGAAGACCTTTCTCAAGAAGAAGATTCGGGCTTATCAGCAGAGGATTGCCGGCAAATGCCGAAAGGCTCATGTAGGGGGAATTACCGAAAACATCATCGACAATACCAGTAGGCAGAAACTGCCAATAGGACTGGCCTGCCTGTTCGAGGAAATCCAGGAAAAAGTATCCGGAATCAAGATCTCCTATGCCGTAAGGACCAGGAAGGGAAGACAGATGGGCAAGAATACCACTGGCTCGTTGCTGTAGCATTTTTCTCCCTTGTAAAAGAATCTTTTTTTTTGCTAATATTAATGAGCATGATTACATATCTTTTCTAACGGAACATTCCTTATTATCCCTCACTCCTATCAGAAAGTAAATTATGAAATACCGTTACAGCAAAGTCAAGAAACCAAACTCTCTTTTTTCTATTGCAACAAAGCAAATATTGTTATAGGATAGGGAGTTTTCGTGCTCTGAAAGCCAGCCATTTTGCTTTCGATGCACCTTTTCTTATGCATATATCCATCAGCAACATCTTAACCGAGTCGGGAGACAAAAATCAGTGCATGTCGATATCAAAGACAGAATACTGAAAGCTGGAAAGGAAAAAGGTTGCATCAGCATTGACACGCTTAACGACCTTATTCCGGAAGATACAGACGCCAGCTATATCGATGAAATTTTTGCCTTTTTAGATCAAAACGAAATTGACGTTGCCAGTCGTCCGGAACTTGGCAAAGGCAAACGGATTGATAACAAAGAATGGCAGGAAGAAGACGCTGACGACAGAAAAGCGGGGGGCAAGTCTGCGATAACCAAGGACGAACTCCAGGAGGCGGAAGAAACCACCACCACTTATCTGCGCGAAATGGGTCGTTTTGACCTCCTCACTCCGGAAGAGGAGGAAAAGTACAGCAAAATCATCAGGGAAGGTTTTGATGCCATCATCAAAACGATCCATAGCGATGAATCAGGCGTTGTGGAAATCAAAATACTGACGGACCGCATATCCCTCTGGGAAAAACGGGACCCGACCTTGAAGCCGAAAAAACAACACCTCAACTTCATGGTCAAGAAAGTACAGGAGGCCGCTTCCCTTTATCGTGACATCGAGCAGTTGCAACAGGCGGAAAACAAGATATCACTTTACGCCCGTTCCATTGAGTCCGCCAAGGACGCCATGATCAAGGCCAACCTGAGGCTTGTTGTCAGCATCGCCAAACGTTATATGCACCAAGGTTTAAGCCTGGCCGATCTCATCCAGGAAGGCAATCTTGGCCTCATGCGGGCCGTCTTCCGTTTTGACTACAAAAAAGGCAACAAATTCAGCACATATGCCAGCTGGTGGATCAGACAGGCAATCACCAGAGCGATTCTGGATAAAACCCGCACCATTCGCCTGCCGGTTCATTTTCTGGAGCTGCGCAGCCAGTTTTTCAAGGCCTTCTATTCCCTGCTCAAAGAACTCGGCCGCGAACCCACCCCGGTGGAAATTTCCGAAAAAACCGGGTTACCCATGGATAAGATCCTTGCCATCCTCGAAGCATCCAGAGAGCCGATCTCGCTGGAAACCCCGGTGGGCGATGATGACAGCACCCTGGGAGACTTTCTGGAAAACCAGGAATCTGTTTCCCCTTATGAGGCGGTGAAAAACACCGAACTGTCGGACAGGGTCAAAAATATCCTTGCCACCTTAAGCCCCAGGGAAGAGAAAATTATCCGGCTTCGTTTTGGTATCGGCGAAGATGCTGAATACACCCTCGAAGAAATCGGCAAACGGTTTAATGTTTCCAGGGAACGTATCCGACAGATCGAAAAAAAGGCATTGAATCGCTTACGCCACTCCAGCAGGCGGGATAAACTGAAGTTTTTCCTCGACTGAGAGGATTCCCCGGTGCCTTTCTCCGGGCGATCACCCCATATGCTCATCCAGGTGGTGATCGCCTTTACCGGCGGCATTGCCTGGGCAGCATTTATTGCCCCAAAGCCTTTTTTTCTTTTTCCGGCCTTTTTTCTCCTTGCCCTTGCCGTTTTCCTCTCCTGGTTCCGCAAAAATACTCTGCAACTGCCATTACTGTTTCTTTTCTGGTTTGTCTGCGGCCTGCTGCAGGGGGCGTCTCTGCAGCCGCCCAGCGAAAGGGACAGTCTTTACCAGCTTTTTGCCACCGACCGTGAGGTAACCCTTGCAGGCACACTCCTGCAGGCTCCGGCTGTATCAGCGGACAAAACACGCCTGCTGATGCAGGCTGATGCTTACCTTCCCCCGCAAAACAGCTCTCGCTCCATTGAGCAGCAACCAGTTGATTCTGCAGACTTATCAGTGCCCAACTTCATACGCGCCCAAGGCAAAATCGAACTGGCCTTACGGGGTCCACCGCCGGAAAAGATACAACCAGGCCAGAAACTGCTGGTCAGGGCATATGTCTCTCGCCCGAAGGCATTGTCCAACCCGGGCGGTTTTGATTACCGGAAATACCTCGCCGCCAAATCGATTCGTGTTAACGGCTGGATCAGCTCCCCGGCTCATATAGCAATTTCCCCGGCAGACAACGATCAATCATGGCTGCACAGACTACGTTTTGTGCCGGAACAGCTTCGCCACCACATCAATCAATTTCTCACTGTCCATCTTGCCCCCGGCCAGAGCAGTCTTTACAAGGCGATTTTAACCGGAGACCGATCGTCACTTTCCCCGCAAACCCTGGAAAATTTCAAGTCAACGGGGGCCATGCATCTGCTGGCCATCTCCGGCCTGCATATGGGACTCATCGCCCTGGGGTTCGGCGCTGTCATCAACTGGCTCCTCAAACGCTCAACCTGGCTGCTTATTCACACCTCGGCCTGGAAAACAGCGGTCTATTTCATCATGTCGATACTCTGCGGCTATGCCCTCATCGCCGGCCTGCAGACTCCGGTGCTCCGCTCGCTCATTATGGCCTCCGTCTTTCTGCTGGCAGTGCTCTTTGACCGGCAATGGCATATTCCCACCAACATCGCCATTGCCGTCTTGATCATCCTGCTGATCAACCCTGCCGCCCTTTTTACCGTTTCCTTCCAACTGTCATTTGCTGCGGCTATTGCCATGGCGGCCATCATGCCTAAATTCGCCCCCCTGCCCCAACAAGCGGATACAACCGAACAGGTCCCCAGGCACCTGATTTTCGCCAGGATCGGCACATCCGTAAAAATGGGATTTCTTCTTTCCCTGGCAGCCCTTGCCGGCACCCTGCCTTTGCTGATTTTTTATTTCAACCGTTTTTCGCCCCTGTCGACGATTTCCACTCTGCTGCTGGAGCCGCTGCTCTGTTTTTGGGCCTTACCTCTGGGACTGATCAGCGCACCCTTTATCTTTTTTGCGCCCCAGGTGGCCCACGTCCTGCTCACTATGGGAGCAATGGGACTGACCATGGCTGACCGCCTCTGCGCCTGGCTGGCCGCTCTGCCGTACAGCTCCATCTGGCTGCCCACGCCGTTGCCCCTGGAAGTCATCTGCTACTATGGACTTCTTTTCAGCATTCTTTCCCTCAAAAAATCAAAAATCGCCAGACTGACCGCAATCATCAGCATCGTCACCCTGCTCATTACCGCAGGCTATACCTCTTACAGACAGCACGCAAACGAGACAGATACCGTTACCGTGCTGGACGTGGGGCAGGGCAACGCCATCGTCATCGAACTTGCCGGCGGATTTACCGCACTTATTGACGGCGGCGGCTCCTACTCCCCGCAATTTAATGTCGGGGAAAGGGTTATCGCCCCGTTTCTTTGGAGCAGAAGAGTCAGCCATTTGGACGCGGTGATCATCAGCCATCCGGATGCGGATCACTTTAACGGGTTAGCCTTTATCATCAAAAGATTCCGCCCGCAAACATTATGGGTAAACGGCGACAATGCCGCCAATAACAGCTACACCGCCCTGCTGGATCTGGCCGCTCAGCAGGGCGCCGACATCCATGTTCCGCAGAGTGGTGAAACGCTTTTTAACAACAGTCAGTCCCGTTTCTATAATGTGGCGGATATCCATCAGGATGGGGCAAATGGCAGCGATAACGACAGAAGTCTGGTAATAGGGCTTAGCAGCCATGGGAAAAACTTTCTTTTCACCGGTGACATTGAGGTATACGCGGAACAGAAAATGACAGAGGGGCAAAAAGAGCTTCATGCCGACGTGCTCCTGCTGCCCCACCATGGCAGCAACTCATCAACCAGTACAAAATTTCTCTCCGCCGTGGCGCCTGAATATGCGGTCATTTCTGCGGGCCGCAACCAAAGCCAACTCTTTCCGGCGCCCGAGGTCATCAAACGCTGCCGAAGTGCCGGCTGCACCATTTATAACACGGCGCTGGACGGAGCCGTCATCTTCAGGGTGACAGAGGGCGGCGCTCTATCTGTGAGCACAACCCTTGCTACACATCGGTAAAATCAGAGGGAGGCTTGCTGAGAAACTGCACGAATTTCCCCTTTTCAATACAATTAGTATACGCATCATCAGGTGAGATCCTGCCACTCGTCAGATGATCCAGGATGGCATCGTCCAGGGTCTGCATGCCATAGCGCTTTCCGGTCTGCATGGAAGAAGGAATCTGGTAGGTCTTGCCTTCACGGATCAGGTTGCGCACGGCAGGGGTGCAAATGAGAATTTCCAGAGCAGCACATCGCCCTTTTTTGTCGATACGCTTAAACAGGGTCTGGGAGACTACCGCTTTCAGGGCATCGGCCAGGGTGGACCGAACCTGGGCCTGCTGGCTGGAGGGGAAGATCTCAATAACCCTGTCCACGGTCTTGGCGGCGTTCAGCGTATGCAGGGTGCCGAAAACCAGATGACCGGTCATGGCCGCCTCCATGGCCAGAGCAATGGTTTCAAGGTCACGCATCTCGCCCACCAGGATGATATCAGGGTCCTCACGCAGCGCCCCGCGCAAGGCGGCGGAAAAGCTCTTGGTATGGAGACCTACCTCCCGGTGATTGATAATACATTTCTGGCTCTTGTGCACAAACTCTATGGGGTCTTCAATGGTGAGGATATGATCACTGCGGATCTTGTTCACCTCGTCTACAATGGCGGCAAGGGTTGTTGACTTACCACTTCCGGTCGGACCGGTTACCAGCACCATGCCTTTCGGCAGAGAGGCCAGCTTTTTCACCACCGCCGGCAGGCCAAGCTGATCGCAGGTCAGTATTTCGCTCGGAATTTCACGAAAAACAGCGCCGATACCATACTTCTGCTGAAAAAGATTCCCACGATAACGGGCCAGACCGGGCAGCTCATAACCAAAATCAACATCTCCCGTTTCTTCAAAGATCTTAGCCTTGTCCTCGCTGACAATCTCAAAAAGCATAGCCTTCAGGGTGTCATTATCCAAGACCTTATACTTTACCCGTTCCATATCACCCCTGATCCGCAGAACCGGCTGCTGTCCGGCAACGAGATGAAGATCCGAAGCTCCCTGGTCGTTCATTAACTTAAAAAAGGCGTCAATCTGGGCCATGCCTACCTCCTAGTGTAAAAACGAAAAACTGACGGAAATACCATCAGAGCATTGATAATAAATTATTTTATCATAACAAGAGTACATCCTATAGCTCAAACAAAAAAACAAACCGGGACCGAATGATGAATGGCGACCTCATTAGACTTGCATAGGTAAGTCCTTCAGGGTAGGATTCAAAAATGGAATACATTGATCTGCACCTTCACTCAAGCTGCTCCGACGGGACAATGACCCCGACTGTACTGGTTCAGGAGGCCGCAAAAGCAGGCATCAAAGGGATCGCCATTACCGACCATGACACAACCGAAGGTATTGACGAAGCCTTGAAGGAAGGGGGGAAACAGGAGGTTGAAGTGCTTTCCGGCATCGAGATCAGCGCTTATCTCGATGATATCCCCATGCACATCCTGGGATATGGTTTCCGCCATGGGGATGCGGCCCTGCAACGGAATCTGCAAAAGATACAGAAAGCGAGAAACGAACGTAATGACGGCATTCTGGCAAAATTGAATACTCTGGGTATCGCTGCGACGCGAGAAGATCTCAAGCGCTATTCACAGACCGGCCAGACCGGGCGCCCCCATATCGCCAGACTGCTGATTGAGAAAAAGAGAGTCAAAACCATTGATGAGGCCTTTTACCGTTATCTGCGTAAAGGCGGCCTGGCCTACGTTGAAAGAAAGCGACTGATGGCGTCCGACGCCATTGCCATGATCACTGCGGCAGGAGGAATTGCGGTGCTGGCCCATCCGCTCACCATTGATCATACCATGCTGACACTACCCGCCATATTACTTGAAATGAAGGAAATCGGACTTGGGGGTGTGGAAACCTATTATCCGATTTACTCCCTTGCCGTCCGCCAGAAGCTTATTGCCCTCTGCCAACAGATGGACCTGCTCATAACAGGAGGCAGCGATTTTCACGGCGCCATCAGAAACGGCACATCCCTGGCTGAGATCAATAAAAAGCAACGGGCTCCCTACCAACTTCTCGTCGCTCTGAAAAATTATTTATCAGCTTCGGTGCCGGACGCAACCGCAGACATCCTGGTCAGCTAGCTAGAGGCCACCCTGCCCATCAGGCTGGTCCTGGAATGCAAAGAAACGCTTTATCATTTCACAAAATTGAAGAACAGAAACAGAGACTGCCATGCACACTATTCTTGTGGTAGATGATGAGCCGAATTATCTCATTATTCTGGCCGAAATTCTGAGGGATGAAGGCTTTGAAGTCTTTGCCGCTGAAAATGGGGAAAAGGCCCTTGAGATTGTCCGGTCAACCGATCTTGACCTGGTGCTCACCGACATGCAGATGCCCGTCATGGGCGGTATGGAGCTTCTCAGACAGATTAAGACTATTAACCGCAACCTGCCGGTCATCATGCTCACCGCATACGGCGAGGTGGATAAAGCGGTGGCCGCCATGCGGGAGGGCGCTTTCAATTACCTGACCAAACCCTTTAAAAACGACGAACTCATCGCCAACATCACCAAGGCGGTTGAACACTACTCACTGCTGCGCGAAAACACCCGCCTGCGCAGCGAGGTCAAGAAACGATACAGCTTTGCCGAGATGATCGGCAAAAACAAGCAGATGCAACTGCTTTTCAACATGATTGAAAAGGTGGCCCCCACCTCAGCGTCCGTTTTGATCACCGGCGAATCCGGCACAGGCAAAGAACTGGTCGCCCGGGCTATCCACAATTACAGTCTCAGGGACAAGGAGCCGTTTATTTCAATCAACTGCGCCGCCCTGCCGGAGTCTCTGCTGGAAAGCGAACTCTTCGGCCATGAAAAAGGCGCCTTTACCGGCGCCATTGCCCTGCGCAAAGGCCGCTTTGAACTGGCGGACCGCGGCACTCTGTTTCTTGATGAAATCGGCGAGATGGCCCTGTCACTGCAGGCGAAACTGCTGCGTATCATCCAGGAAAGGACATTCCAGCGGGTTGGCGGAACCCAGGAACAGAAAGTGGACGTGCGCATCGTGGCCGCGACGAATAAGGATCTTAAGGAAGAGGTTGAGGCCAACCGCTTTCGGGAAGATCTTTATTATCGGCTCAACGTCCTGCATGTGCATCTGCCCCCTCTGCGCGAGCGGATCGAGGATATCCCCCTGCTTGCCGAACATTTTGTCAGCAAATTCGCCCGACGGCTCAATAAGCTTGAACTGAAAATCGCCCCGGCCACTCTCCGTCTTTTAACTACCCTGCCGTGGGTGGGTAATGTCAGGGAGCTTGAAAACACCATCGAACGAGCAAGCATTCTCTGCCTCAACAACACCATTCTCCCGGAAGATGTGCAGCCCGAGGGAAACACCGCCAAGCTATCAACGCCGGTCAGCCAGTCCTTTGATCCCGATGACATTGTGCCTCCCGGCACCCCTCTGCCGGTCATGCTTGACGCCATCGAAGAAAAGGCCCTGCGCAGCGCACTGAGCAAAGCCGATTTTGTCCAGACCAAGGCCGCGGATTCTCTTGGCATCACCAAAAGCCTGCTGCAGTACAAAATGAAAAAATTCGGGATCAAAAAAAATTGACAACCGGGTTATGAATAACAAGAATATATCTTACAGATATTGTATGATATGCTCACAAAATTTTAATGACACCTAAGGAGATTGGCAGTGGCGATCAGTGATATTTTTTTCATCATAGCTTCAGTGGGTATCGTGATACTTGTTGCGACCATGGTTCCGGTTCTGTACCAACTGAAACGAACCGCCGAAAAGGCGGAAACCGCGCTGGAGAAAATCAACAATGAAATGGAGCCGCTTCTGCATAAAACGACTGAGGTGACCGAGGAACTACATATCCTGTCAGTCTCCCTTAATGAAAAAATCGAAAGAACCGATCGTATTATCGATACGGTCCAGCAGGCAGGTGACACCCTTCTGAACACCGCCTCCCTTATCAAGGAAACAGCCACTCCGCTTATCGTGCAGATCGGCGCAATCAGCGCCGGCATCGGAGCTTTTACCAATGTTTTTAAAAAATCCAAACCCTCAGAAAGGAGGTATTTTGATGAATAGAGACAATAATTGCAGTGCTGGTGTTGCCGTAATATCATTTCTCACAGGCACCGTTATCGGGGCCGGCATCGCTCTGCTTGTTGCACCGAGAACAGGCGAAGAGACGAGGGAAATTCTCAAAGGCTATGGCTACGACCTGAAGGATAAAGGCAGCAAGATTCCTGCACACATCAAAGACTCGGCCGAACACGCCATTGACCGCGGCAAAGAGTTGATTGAGCAGGGCAAGCAGATGATCAACCGGGGAACGGAAATGGTCAGCCACGGCAAAGATTACCTGGACGAGAAAAAACAGACGTTAAGCGCTGCCATCGAAGCGGGCAAGGATGCCATGAAGGAAGAAAAGGAAAAACTGTCCGCTGCCTACGAGGAGTAACGGGCCGCAAACGTGCCTGCTCCGGCAGCCCGCCAAAAATCTCACAGAGACGCTAAGCCGGGCTGAGGATTCGGCTTTGTCCTCTCTGTGAGATGACGATCATCCAGTCAGACATTTTGATCTGTTCCGCCCCAGTTCAATTTACGGCGCAGAATGTCAAAATAGCTGTTTTGCGGCGAACAGATGAGACGCAACGGTTTTTCCGAAAGGGCCAACTCCAGGCTATCCGTCTCGTCCATATTCCAGGCAAGCTGTCCGTCGACAATCACCTTTACGTCCGCTGCAGGCCCGGCAAGTCTCGTGCTTAAATGAACGGTGTCGGGAAGCAGCACCGGGCGGCTCTCCAGCATGAAAGGACAGATTGGCGTTACCATGATGACGGCAAGCTCGGGGTGCACGATCGGACCTCCGGCAGAAAGGTTATAGGCGGTGGAGCCGGTGGGGGTGGAAAATATCAGTCCGTCTGCCTTGTAGGTATTCAGATACTCATCATCGACCCAGGTACAGAGACGTACCAGACGGTCAATGGCGCCCTTGCTGATAACCACGTCATTTAAGGCATAGCGCCATCTCCCGTGCCTGCCCTCAGAGTTGAGCCTTGTTTTCAGCATCATCCGGTTTTCAATCAGAACTGAACCTGAAAGAATGATCTCAAGGGCCTGAAATTTTTCATCCTCAGCAACCTCTGTCAAAAAACCAAGATTACCGAGATTGACCCCCACCACCGGCACCTGGCATTGACTTGCCTCCTCGGCCACATGCAGCAGGGTGCCGTCACCTCCCAAAATGATCAGGATATCAAGGTCAGGGGCAATGATGTCAATGACCGTTTCAATGGATTTCCGGTAAAACCAGTCAACCAGCTCATCAGCAACCATTCTGGCCTGGGCTGAGTCTTTTTTTAAAATAATGCCGGCCTTTTTATACATATTTTATCACTCTGGTCGTGGCAGGGCTTTTTGCCGCGCCCTGGCATCGGCTAGCCGACGACAAGTTTGCCAAGTTCTTCGGAACGTCTGGTTGCAGCCTCCACAGCGGTCATGATGCCCGCCTTGAATCCCGCCTTTTCCAGTTCATGGAGCCCTGCAATGGTGGTCCCGCCCGGCGAGGTCACCATGGCCTTGAGCAGGGCCGGATGCTTGCCGGTTTCCAGGGCCAGCCTGACGGAGCCGAGCACTGTCTGCAGAACGAGGATTTCCGCATCCTGACGGCTCAGTCCCACCTTTACTCCGCCGTCAATCAGGGCATCAATAAACATAAAAACATAGGCCGGGCCGCTGCCGCTCAAACCGGTGACCGCATCAAGATAATTTTCCGGCAGAACAAGACTCTTGCCGATGGCGGAAAAAATATGGCTCGCTGTTTCCATGTCATCGGAAGTGGTGTTTGCCCCGCCGCTTAAGGCCGAGGCTCCTTCCAGTACCAGGGCCGGGGTATTGGGCATCACCCGGATAATCCGGCAGCCAGCGTTCAGTCGCTCTGCAATAAAGGCGATGGGAATCCCTGCGGCAATGGATATGACAAGATGCCGACTGTTCAGCCATCCCGCGCATTCTTCAAGAAGCCGGCCCATGATCTGCGGCTTGACCGCCAGAATCACAATAGCGGAGTCGGCCAGCTCGGAATGGGATTTTCCTGTTGAAATGGCAAAGGTTTCCTCAAGAAAGTACCGGCGGTCTTTATCAGGATCGATGGCAATGATCCGGGAGCTTTCCGTAAGACCTGCCTGTAATATTCCTTTGATGAGAGCTTCGGCCATGCGGCCTCCACCCAAAAATCCTATCTTTCCCTGCAGTTTCATTTTTTTACTCCTAAGAGTTGCCCGGCGATATGAATTAAATGGTTAAATTAAAAGATTTCCTCAGCGGGAAAGGCTCTTTTCGAGCATCATCAGCCTGTGGTAAGTCTTTAGTCTTTTTTGTCATCCATTTCAACATCGATTTACAGGTATCCCTCAAACATAGAGATAAAGAAGTGATGCACTTCCATTGAGGAGACGACGAGGGGAGTCACTGAGAACGCAAACAATCCGCGGGATTTCTAATCTGGTGATCCAGGAAACGACAAAAGGCGCTCGGGCTATTGCCAGGGCAGCAGCGGAATTGGCAAATCTTGCCTCCGGGCTGCAGAGCAAAGCCGGCGCCTTTAAGGTTGATTAAACGAAAGGAAAAACCGTATCAAACCGGCAGGGGCGAGCTGTTTGAAACAGGCAGGACCTGGGGCGGCACCAGAAACGGCAATATCTTGTTGCCGGCAGCCCTGGTGGTCATAACCACCTTTTCAAAAGCGCTCTCTTCACCTTTATCCGTCCACTTGATAAACTGCCAGCATTCCGGATGATCGGCGATTGCCTTCATAAGCTGCAGATGTTGAGCATGCCCTGATTTGATGGCGGTAATATGACCCAGCACCGAGCAACCGAGCAGGGCCAAATCGCCAATCAGATCAAGCAGCTTATGGCGGACAAATTCGTTGGAGAAGCGCAACCCTTCCGTGTTAAGGATTTCCGAACGATCAATGACAATGGCATTGTCCAGTGAACCTCCCAGAGCCTTGCCATTCTGCCGCAGATACTCCACCTCATGCAGGAATCCGAAAGTCCGGGCTGAAGCGATTTCCTTCATAAAGGTCGGCGCATCAACTTCTAAGGAAAATTTCTGCTTGCGCACCAGCTGGTGCTCAAAATCAATCTCCCCGCTGACCTTAAACCCATCGTAGGGTTCGATGGCAATCATGGAGTCACCATTGCTGATCTCGATCCTTCTGGTGATTTTCAACAGAAAGCGCGCTGCCTTCTGCCGCTTGCGGCCCACTTTCTTCAACACATGAACAAAAGGAGCGGCGCTGCCGTCCATGATGGGTACTTCATCATTATCAAGCTCGATTACCGCGTTATCAATACCCATGCCGGCAAGGGCGGCAAGAAGATGCTCGGTGGTTGACACGGAGACATCATCCTTGGCCAGGGTGGTGGCCAGCCTGGTATCGGTTACCCGGTACAGGGTCGCGGGAATCATTGCCTTGCGGCCCAGATCGGTGCGGACGAAACGGATACCGGTATTGGCACCGGCAGGTTTTATATATAGTTTGACAGTTTTGCCGGAGTGAAGACCAACACCTGCGAAACTAACGGTTTTACTGATTGTGTGCTGCCACTTATCCATTTACTGACCTTCTCTTATATAAACTCTCTATGGGAAAAAAAGAGGGTGAAAAACACCTTCAGAAAATATTCACAAATATACTGTCAAAAGTTATATGCAAAAAAAAAGCCAGCTAGCTAGAAACACAATAAAATATAAAAAAACTAACGATTTCAGAGCATTAACAGGACAGGCACCACCAACGCGATCCCCTTAAGCCAGCTGAAAGTTGTTGTCTAAAAAACACACCATGTCCTTTTGCACATACCTGTCAGCCGCCCATCCGCAGTTTTTCCAGCACAAAGCGATCGAAATCCTCCTCAGCCACCACCTCCATGCGCAGAGCATAAAGGGGCCTGGCGAGCTGCCCATCCTTGAGCTTGACCAGATCTTTCTCGGAAGTAATATAGGCTTGGGCGGAGCTGTTTCGTGACTGCTTGTGCAGAAAGTTAATCTCCGGCTTGAAATAGCGGGTGTGATCACGAAACACCTGAAAGCCATCCAGGTTGATGCCGGCCAGTTGCAGACTCCGCTTAAAAGACTGGGGATTTGCCAGCCCGCAGAAGCCGAAAAAAGAAGTCGGGCCATCCTGCAGGGCGACATGGCTGCCGTCTGCCGCAATCAGCGAAACCGGCCGGAATTCGTGCATAAAAACCGGTATCAAAGGAAATCGTTTGTTCAGCGCCCTTTTGATCGCTTCAGCCCTGCTGCGGTTACCCTCATCAACACAGGTCAGGACAAAGCAGTCGGCGCGCTCAAGGGCCTTGAGCGGCTCCCGCATATCGCCACCCGGAAACACCCGGTTATTGCCGAGAAAGGTATCGACCTTGAATAGAGCCAGATTCAGATCGCGATATAGTCCCAGATGCTGAAACCCGTCATCAAGAATGACTGCGCCGGCGCTGAGGTGCTCCACGGCATACCTGCCGCCGTCAACCCGGTTGCGGCTGGTAAGAACCGGCACCCCGGGCAGGTTCTCCGCCATATAGAATGGCTCATCACCTGCGGCTGAAGCGGTCAGACTGACTGTCCGGCCGTCGGAAACCACATTGACCTTTTCCTTGGCCTTGCCCCCATACCCCCGGCTGACAATAACCGGATTTATATCAGCCAGCAGCCTGGCCAAATACATAACCATGGGGGTTTTACCGGTGCCGCCCATGGTGAGATTGCCAACACTGATCACCGGCACCGATAGCCGGTGCTGCTTGCGAAGACCTTTGCGGTACAACGCGGCCCTGAGCGACATGGCGATACTGTAAAAAGGGGAAAAGAAACGGCCGAAGGCATAGAGAATATTTAAATGTTCACTCATGACAAAACCTGCCTGATCAAATCGATATGACGCATGTTCACTCCCTGACGGGACTCCACAAATTGACGGGCTGCCACTCCTTTTTCCTGTCTTTTCCCTGCGTCCTTGAGATAAGCTGAGATGCCCTGAAAAAGCTCACTTTCATTGCCGACCTGAATGGCACACCCGGCTGCCAGCATGTCCTCCACCACATCGGCGAAGTCCTCCATATGCGGGCCGAAAAGAACCGGGATGGCTGCAACGGCAGGCTCAAGCGGATTGTGGCCGCCCTGGGCCACCAGACTGCCGCCGATAAAGGCGATATCAGCCCGTTGGTAAAGGCCGGCCAGCTCCCCCATGGTATCAAGCACCATCAGCTGATCATCAGCCTTGCTTCCCGCACTCCGGAGTGAGACGAGCAGCCCCTTATTGCGGACAAGTTTCATCACCCCTTGGGCTCTTTCAATGTTTCTGGGGGCAAGGATGACAAACAGGTCCGGGAATTTTTTGGCCAGTTCCTGATAAACCCGGCACAGTATTTCCTCCTCGCCGTCATGGGTGCTGCCGGCAATCAACAGAGGGCGGGCAGCATCAATCCCCAGATCCTTTCTGCTGATAATGTCTGCGCCCAGCTTGGGCAACATGGCCTCATACTTGAGGTTGCCGAGATTTTTTACCTTGCGGGCAGCAACCCCCAGGTTGACCATTTTTTCCACATCCTCCTGCCGCTGCATGGCAAGAAAGGAAAACGAGCGAAACATGGGCAGAAAGAAAGCTTGAAAAAAGGAGTATTTCCTATATGATTCCTGGGAAATGCGGCCATTGACCAACAGAGCGGCAATATTTTCAGCGACAACTTCATGCAGAAAATTCGGCCAGAAATCGGTCTCAACGAGAATAAACAGATCAGGCCGCAGGTTTTTGACAAAGCGCTGCACCACCGGATACACATCAAGGGGAAACGGGATAAAAAGATCAACCGGCAGGCCCTTACTGCTCCTGGCGAACTTCTCACCCGATGAGGTGGCCGCGGAAAAAAGCAATACCGCATCAGGGAAATGCTCTCTGATGGCATGCACCAGGGTGACGGCTGAGGAGACCTCTCCCAGGGAAAGGGCATGAATCCAGATGCGGGGACCTCCCGCGGGAATCTTTCCCACAAGACCACTCAGCCCGAAACCGAGCCTGGCCGGAATGCGCAGGCGATATTTGGCCTTGCAGACCACCAGCAACAGGAAAAACGGCCAAAGAAAAAGAAGGCCCAGAAGCTGAATGAGGTTATATACTGCCAGCATGGTAAAAGAGATTCTGCCCTGATTTTTTATAACTGAGCCTCTTGCAAAATGAAAATCTACTCCGATCGGCTAAAAATATCCTGTGCGGCGTCTTCCTGGTGAAATCGTCCTCAACGTAGCACACTGCTACGCTTCCGGGCGATTTCATAACTCATCCTTGCACAGAAAATTTTTCTCTCGATCTCGCTACGACGTTCATTTTGCAAGAGGCTCAACTGTAACATTTTTTCCGCAGCCAACCCAAAACGCAAAACGGTAGCCCCATGAACATCATTCTCATCGATCCAGCCGAGGTCAAAAACAACCGGGTGACCCTGCGGGACAGACGCAGTGACCATATCAGTAAGGTGCTTGGCGCGGTCTGCGGCGACACCCTGCGCACCGGCCTCATCAACGGCCCCATGGGCACCAGCACGGTGGTCGCCATCACGGTGGAGGCGGTGGAACTTGTGACAAACCATCACGGCCCTGCCCCTGGCCGGCCGGCCATTGATCTCATCCTGGCCCTGCCCCGCCCCATCATGCTGAAAAGAATCTTTTCCCAGGCCGCCACCTTCGGCGTGAGAAAAATCTATCTCATCAACGCCAGCCGGGTGGAAAAGAGCTTCTTTTCCGCCTCACTGCTCACGGAAAACAACTATTACCCGCTGCTGCTGCACGGCCTGGAACAGGCGGTTGATACCATGGTCCCGGAGGTGAGTATCCACAAACGCTTCAGACCCTTTGTCGAGGACGTGCTGCCCCAGGCCATAGACGACTGCCCGGTGCGTCTTGCCGCCCATCCCGGCCCCTTCCCCTTTCTACCGCAAACCGTTTCCCTACCCCTCAAGCAACGAGTCGTCATTGCCATCGGTCCGGAAGGCGGCTGGGTCGACTTTGAGATCGACAAGTTCCAATCCCTCGGCTTTCAGACTTTTTCCATGGGCCCCCGCATCCTGCGGGTTGACAGCGCCGTACCCGCCCTGCTGGCCCAGCTGAACCTGCTGCGCCAGATCAACCGGCAAACTTCTGCTTAAGCTTATCAATAATCAGGGAAAGCTCTTTGACTTTCAGCAGATACAGCAGGATGCCGTAGACTGCGACTGCCGTTGCTATATACACGAAAACACCGACAATCTGCAGTAAAATCGATTGATTGAAAAAATTCTCTCCCAAGGAGAGCACAACCTTCAGACAGGCGCTCATAATAAGAGAGGCCAAAAAAACCTTAGAGATTCCCTCAAACAGATAGGAAAGCGAATAGCCGGAAAGCTTTTTATACAGCACGACACTCAAAAAAAGAAAATTGCAGATCATGGCGCAAGAGGTGGAAAGCGCGATGGCCCTGTGCTGGAACTGGCCAATGGTGGCGGTAACAAAGACGAGATTTGCCGCCACGGCAAGAAAACTTGCCATGACCGGGTATCGGGTGTCATCGAGTGCAAAAAAAACAGGCACCATGATTTTTATCGATGAATAGGCAAAAAGCCCTACCGCGTAAAAGCGCAGAGCCTCGGCGGTGCGGGCCGTGTCAAAGGCACTGAAGGCCCCGTACTGAAAAATGATCCTGATGATGGGCTCCGACAGCAGCCACAGCCCGAAACTGGCGGGAATGGTCAGACAGAACGCCATGGTGAGCGCCGAGGTGAAGGTCTCCCGCATCTTCTCCAGATTCTTTGCCGCCGCATAACGGGCGATAACCGGCAGGGAGGCGATGGAAATCGCCACGCCGAAAACACCGATAGGCAGCTGCACCAGCCGGAAGGCGTAATTAAGCCAGGAGACACTACCCTCCACACATGAGGAGGCAAAGCGGGTGTTGATGAAGATATTGATCTGGGTGGCGGACAGGCCGATAACAGCAGGAATCATCAGGCGGATAATGCGCCGCAGGCCCGGGTCGGCGAGATCTAGCCGGGGTGCAAAAGAAAAGCCTGCCCTGAACAGGGTGGGCAGCTGCCCGGCAAGCTGCAGAAAACCGCCGATCAAGGTGCCCAGCGCCATGCCCATGATGGCCGGATAGCCGAATTTCGGCAGGATAAAGGCCAGGCTGAGACCGCCGACAATGGAGCCCACGTTAAAAAAGCTTGAGGCCATGGCCGGAATAAAAAAACGCCCCTTGGTGTTGAGCATGCCCATCACCACGGCGGAGAGCGAGATAAAGATCAGAAAGGGAAACATGACAATGGTCAACTGCCGGGTCAGATCCACCTTACCCGGCACCTGGACAAACTCGGGGTCCACCAGCAGCCGCACCAGCGGGTCGGCCAGAAAAATGCCGGCCAGGGTGACCAGGCTCAGCAGCATAGCAAAAAAGACCAGCACATTATTGGCGAGCTGCCAGGTGGACTTTTCGCCCTTGTTGGCATCATAGTCGGAAAACACCGCAACAAAGGCTGAACTGAGCGCCCCTTCGCCGAAGAGATCGCGCAGCAGGTTGGGAATACGGAAGGCCACGACAAAGGCGTCATAGGCAAAACCCGCGCCGAACATCACGGCGAACACCTGCTCCCGCACCAGCCCCAGCACCCGGCTGCACATTACGGCAACGGAGACGGTGCCGGCGGAACGGGCGATCCGGCCGGTATCGGAAGCCGCTTTTTTCATTTCTTCACCCTGCGCCACGGAAACAGCATGGGCATCTTCCGGCAGTACTCTTCATAGGCTTTACCGATATCCTGGTGCAGCTTTCTTTCCTCAAGCCACGTGCCGACAATAAAATAGACCGATATGACAATCTTGCTCACCAGCGAGATATCCGTAATCGGCCCGAAGGCCCAGACCAGGGCGATACCGGCCGAATACCAGGGATGCCGAACCACTCCCAATTTATCCGTGGTAAAGACTGAAACTGGCTGCTCCCCGTGGGCCATAAAGGCCTGCAGCTGCTTCAGACCCAGAAAAAAAGACAGGTCATAGCGTTTCCAGCCGGTGTAAAACATATAAAAGGCATAAACATAAAGAACGATTTTCAGCCCGAGCCACCAGCCGGGCCAGTCGAACAGAACGACCTGCTTGACGCTAAATTGATAGAACACAACCGGTAGCAGCGCCATCAAACTGATAAGATTGAATAAAACACGATACAGACCGTTAACGACCCTGTCGCCGAACAGGGCGTGGCAATACCCCAGCCACCAGTGGGAAATCAGCAGACTGTGGAAAAAACACCAGGTAATCCAGATCAGTGCGGTCAGTATTTGCGGAGAAAATTGTGTCATAAGTGAATTCGGCCCGGCGGCAGACGCGAACCAAATGAATCATGCAAAGAGATAAAATGCCGATCAGCCGATGGCCGAATGTACCAGTTAACCGCACAATCTGCAAAAACAAAAAGGGAAGCCCGCAAAAAGGCTCCCCTTGAAACAACAAATCAGCAATGATCGATTGGCAACTTAGATAATAGGCTTCATGGCCCCCATATAGGAACGCAGCTCCTCGCCGATCATCTCAACGCAGGTATAGCGGATTTCTTCGTTGGCACAGATCAGGGCGATATTGTCCACCCCGTTATCTTTAAGGGTAAGCCCCCGGCCGATGACATCCGTATCGATCTTCTTCATGAAATCGGCAAGCAGCGGCAGGGCGCCCTGGGTGAAGAGGTAGCAGCCGTATTCTGCGGTGTCGGAGATGACCACGTTCATCTCGTACAGCTTCTTGCGGGCAATGGTGTTGGCGATCAAAGGCACCTCGTGCAGGGACTCGTAGTAGGCGGATTCCTCCTTGATGCCGGCGGAAACCATAGTGTCAAAGGCCAGCTCGACCCCGGCCTTGACCATGGCCACCATGAGTATGCCGTTATCAAAGTACTGCTGCTCGGGGATGACGGCATCCGTGCCCACGGATTTCTCAAAAGCAGTCTCCCTTGTCTCAGCCCGCCATTTGAGTAGGTTGGCATCATTGTTTGCCCAGTCCTCCATCATGGTGCGGGAAAAATAGCCGGACATGATGTCGTCCATGTGTTTCTCAAAAAGTGGGGTAAGGATCTCTTTAAGTTTATCCGCCAGGGCAACTGCTATGAGTTTGGCCGGATTGGCAAGACGATCCATCATATTGGTGATGCCGCCGTGCTTAAGGGCCTCGGTAACGGTTTCCCAGCCGTACTGGATCAGCTTGGAGGCGTAGCCCGCATCAACACCTTTCTCGATCATCTTGTCATAGCACAGGAGCGATCCCACCTGCAGCATGCCGCAGAGAATGGTCTGCTCGCCCATCAGGTCCGATTTGACCTCGGCGATGAATGACGACTGCAGCACTCCGGCCCGGTCAGCGCCGGTGCCGCAGGCATAGGCCTTGGCAAACTCCCAACCCTCGCCTTTCGGGTCATTCTCCCGGTGCACGGCGATCAGGGTGGGCACACCGAAGCCGCGCTTATACTCCTCCCGCACCTCGGTGCCGGGGGATTTCGGAGCCACCATAATGACGGTCAGATCCTTGCGGATCTGCATGCCCTCTTCCACGATATTAAAGCCATGGGAATAGGACAGACATGCCCCTTCCTTCATCAGCGGCATTATCGCTGTGACCACGCTGGTGTGCTGTTTGTCCGGGGTCAGGTTGATGACCAGATCAGCAGTGGGGATCAGCTCCTGATAGGTGCCGACCTGAAAGCCGTTGCCCGTGGCGTTCTTCCATGACTGGCGTTTTTCGCTGATGGCCGACTCCCGCAGGGTGTAGCAGATGTCAAGGCCGCTGTCCCGCAGGTTGAGGCCCTGATGCAGGCCCTGGGCGCCGCAGCCGACGATGACGATCTTTTTGCCTTTGAGCGCCTCAACGCCGTTGAATTCCGACTGATCCATGAAACGGCACTGGCCGAGCTCTTCGAGCTGAATACGTAATGGTAAGGTATTGAAATAATTCTGTGCCATGTTGTTCTCCTTGAAAGTTCATTCTTTTTTGACTGAAACCGCTATCATTTCACCTTACCATTGAATTTAGTTGCGTAAAGTGATTTATTCGCTATGATATGTTGCAGATATTGCAATGACATTTTTCGGACTGACCTCTGAGCGGCACAATACGAGCAAATCATGAACATCCAGGAACTGAAACTCTTCAAGCACCTGGCCGGCACCCTGCATTTCGGCCGCACCAGCCAAGCCTGCAACATCACCCCGTCGGCCTTGACCCGGACCATCCAGCGCCTGGAAGAAGAGGTGGAAAAAAAACTCTTCATCCGCGACAACCGATCGGTTTCCCTGACCCAGGCAGGCCAGCGCTACAGAACCTATGCCGAGGAGACGATCAAAAATTGGCAGCAGTTGACCAACGACCTGACCATGGACGATGAAATCCTGCGGGGCGAGATCTCCCTCTACTGCTCGGTCACCGCCGTTTACAGTATCCTGCCGCAGATGCTGAAAAAATACCGCAAGCTCTACCCCCAGGTACATATCACCCTGCAGACCGGTGATCAGGCCAATGCCCTGGAAAAACTGCAGAACAACGAGGCGGATGTCATTGTTGCCGCCCTACCGGATAAACTGCCGCCCCAGCTTAAATTCATCACAGTCATTGAAACTCCGTTGCTCTTTATCGCCCCGGCCCATTTTGACAAAGATCCGGCCGAACTGAGCCCGGCAATCGACTGGCAGACCGTGCCCATGATCATGGCCGAGCGTGGCCTGGGCCGCCAGCGGCTTGACAGCTGGTTCAAGGAACGCGGCATCCAGCCCAACATCTACGCCCAGGTGGCGGGAAACGAGGCCATCATCACCATGGTCAGTCTCGGCTGCGGCATCGGCGTGGTACCCCAACTGGTGCTGGACAGGAGCCCCATGCGGGATCAGGTCGTCATCCTGGAGGTAATCCCAGCACTAACCCCTTTTGCCGTCAGCGTCTGCACCTTTCAAAAAAACATGGCAAACCCGACAGTTCAGTCGTTCTGGCAGATTGCCGAACGGGAAGTCAGCAGATAAATGAGACAGAGCCTGTCCCTTTATCCCAAACCGTGACACCTTGCATTTCATTGATACCGGCAAAATATAGTTTTGCAGAAAACAATAAGTCAGGTAATAATCATCTTCAGCCACAATCACGCCACCCTAAACCAACACCATCAATAAATCACAAAATGAACAACTGGCTCCGCAACAAAGAAAACCGCAAAATTCTCTCCTGGCTGGCAGGAGTGGTGGTGGTCGTCGCACTCGGCATGTGGGCAGCCTCTACCTTCCTTGGCACAAATAATATCCTCAACTGGCTACTCAACGATGAAAACCGCAAAATCACCACCTGGATAGGAAGTGGGTTTGGAGCGATAGTCATCGGCCTGTGGGGCGTCTATAGCTACTTTAGACACTAAAAAAATGATCAACTGGCTCCGCAAAAAAGAAAACCGAGAGATCCTTTCCTGGGTGGGAGGTGAGCTGGTAGTGATTGTCAGCGGTCTGTGGGCCGTCTATATCCACTTTGACAAACCCGCAACGACGCCAATAAACACAGGTGACATTTACAGCGGTGGAGATACATTGGTTGGTTCAGGAATCATTGATAAGCGATCCTACAATTATTCCGGCCTGACCGATATTGAACTGGCAAAACAGATGGGGGTTGCCGAAGCAGCCGTCAAGAATTTCTTAAATATACTCGATCAAAAACATATACCCACTGAAGAATGGGATAACACCTTGCGGCAATTAGCCGAACGTTACAAAGAACTGCAAAAGCGCGCCGCACTGCTGGAGTCCACGGATCCCGAAGTGCGGTCCCTGCAAGTCCAGGCCAAACAAGCCATTGATGCTGCCGAGTATGAAAAAGCCGAAGCGTTATTGGCGAAGGCCGTTGATCTGGACAATGCTGCAACGGAAACAATAACGTGACCGTGTCATGTGTTACGCTAAACCCCCACCTCACTATTATCACACGCGCACTGCCCAGGCATAAAACTTAAAACCCAGAAAAAATCTCCCGGGGCACCCCAGGAAAACGACCTTGCAGCCGCTTGAAAAAATCCGGCTCACCAAGGCAGTCGGGATTGTCCGGTTCGGTGCAGGGTATCTCACAGACCCGCCAAGCTCCGTTTGTCTTGCGGAGTAAGGCGGCGATATCCTCATACCTGTTTTCACCGTCCGAAGATTGCGGCCGGGTCTGGATCCAGGCCCAATTATCCTTGACCTTGCGATGGGTGATAACAAACTGCACATCAAGCCCTTGCAGGGCCTTCACCTCCTGCCGCAGGGCATTGACAATGGGCTTGCGCTCACTGCTGCCCGCAGGCGGCGTCCAGGCCTGCTGGCCGGCATTGGCAAGGGTCGGAAGATATGAACCAGCCATGCACATCGCAGCGCAAACCAGGACAATCTGCGCATAGCGAACAACTGCCGAACGCAGGGACTGCAGGTCAACATGCAAGAGGCTTTTCATAGTCCGGTCCGTTTAATTGGAGTGCATTCATAAAAACTGAAAATTCACCACTGAGAGCACAGAGCACACAGAGCTGACTAATTATAATTGAATGTGTTTCTCTGTGTGCTCTGAGCGCTCTGTGGTAAAAATACTTTTCACGAGTTGATCAATTTTCCACCAGCTCCACCCGCCGGTTCTTGGCCCTGCCCTCCTCGGTCCGGTTGGTGCCCTTGGGGCTGGCGTACGATACTCCCACCGGCGTCAACCGGGCACGGTCAATGCCGAAGCCGTTGGTCAGGGCCTGCACCACGGCCGCGGCCCGGCGCTGGGACAGGTCCATATTGTAGGCAAAGGTGCCGACATTATCCGTGTGGCCGGCGATCAGCAGCTTCAGCTCAGGTCTGTTTTTTAAAAGCAGGGCGATCTCCTGCAGGGCGGATTGGGATTCCGGCTTGACCACCGCCTGATCAAATTCAAAGTAAATGCCGTAGAGGGCAATGCTGCCGCTGGCGGCAATCTCCCGGTCCATCTCATCAGCCTTGACTGTCACCATCTTCTGCTCCCGCGCCTTGGTCTCGATCAGATCCACGATGGCGATGGTGCGATCCTTGAAGGCCTTACAGAACGAGCCGCCCTTAAGGGTGTAGGTCAGCACCGAGACATGGATGCCGCTGGCGGGAAATTCCGCCGCAATATAGCATTGATCGTTGATCCGGTCGGTCATGGCGCAGTAACCATTTGAAAAAACCGGGTCACTGATGCTCTCCTGGGGAAAAAGATACATGGCCAGACTCATCTCTCCACCGCCGCCTTCGCTGCTCCGGCCCGGATCACCGCCGCATTCCCCGCCACTGCACTCAAACAGGATAATGCCGCCCTGCTCCTTGATCTCCTGCTGGTAATTGCGCAGCACCTCCAGTGGAGTGCGATTTTCCGGCAGCAGATACACCAAACGGGTGCGAGCCCCTTCCAGGGTTTTCTTTTCCCCGGATTCGTAATAATGGTTGTTGTGATTGTCCTTTCTGCCCGGCACCGGGGAAAGTTTGGAGAGCGGCAGTTGAAATGCATCGAAACTGCGCTGTTCAGAGGAGACGATGAAAGAGCCCTCGTAGCGTTTCAGCAATGGGTGATCCTGGCTGCCCTCTTTGTCAACAATGGGCAGCACCGCATCAGCTAAAGCCTGGGAACTGATGAAAAGCAGAATGAGAAAAGAAAGAAAAAGCCTGTGCATGGTAGATCACTCCTGTTGCTGATGGTTGTGAACTTAGAGCTTGCCCGCTCTTTTTTGCCGTAATCCTTACTATTCAATTTCATTCTATTTTTTTCAAGAGCAAATACCAGCAAAAATATATCCCAATTTTTGCATTTTAAGCGTCAATGCGATTACGCGCAGAGCGGTTGTTTTTTGGGAGGTTTAGGATTATCATATTTTGATTTTTCCCTGTCAGGTCGGTAGAGAGGAACTGAACTGGTTTCCAACCCCATTACAACGCATACCCTTTAAAATTACCTGGATCAATTCATATTCTAAGGAGGAGACCTTCCATGCAGACAACATTTACTTCAAATGTCTTCAAGACGCAGACCATCAAACTCGCCAACACCGAAGAGACGATTGTCAAAGGCGGTCGTGATCTTTTCCCGCTGCTGCCCAAAGCCTTGGACGGCATCAAACAGATCGGCGTTATCGGCTGGGGCTCCCAGGGACCGGCCCAGGCCCAGAACTTCCGCGACTCACTTGAGGGCACGGATATCAAGGTCAAAATCGGTTTGCGCGAGGGCAGCGCCTCCATGAAGTCTGCCGCTGTCGCCGGCTTCACCAGGGAAAACAGCACGCTGGGTGAAATGTATCAGGTCATCAAGGAATCCGATCTGGTCATGCTGCTCATCTCCGACGCGGCCCAGGCGGAGAACTACGAGAAGGTATTTGCCAACATGAAGGACGGGGCCACCCTGGGCCTGTCCCACGGTTTTCTGCTCGGCTACCTGAAAAGCATCGGCAAGGCCTTTCCCAAAAATATTAATGTCATCGGCGTCTGCCCCAAGGGCATGGGCCCTTCCGTGCGCAGACTGTACGAGCAAGGGAAAAAAGTCAACGGCGCCGGCATCAACTGCAGTTTCGCCGTTGAGCAGGACATCAACGGCAAGGCCATTGATAATGCCCTGGGCTGGGCGGTGGCGGTGGGCGCTCCTTTTGTTTTCAAGACCACCCTGGATCATGAGTACCGCAGCGATATCTTCGGCGAGCGCGGCATCCTGCTCGGCGCGGTGCACGGCATCGTGGAACTCCTGTATCGTCGCTTTGTCTCCGTGGACCGGATGAGCGAGGAAGAGGCATTCAGACACTCGGTGGAGAGCGTCACCGGCCCCATCAGCAAGACCATCTCCCATGACGGCATCCTGGCTGTGTATGAAAAACTCGATACCAAGGGCAAGGAAATTTTCGAGAGGGTTTATTCCCTGTGCTACGCCCCGGCCTTTGAGATGCTGCTTGAGATCTATGATGAGGTGGCCAGCGGCAATGAGATCAGAAGCGTCATCATGGCGGGCCAGCGTTTCAAACGCTTCCCCATGGGCAAGATCGACGGCACCCGCATGTGGCAGGTGGGCAAAAAGGTGCGGGCCGCCAGGGTGGAAAAGGACATCCCGCTGAACCCCTTAACCGCCGGCGTCTACTGCGCCACCATGATGGCCCAGATCGACCTGCTGGTGAAAAAGGGGCATTGCCTGAGCGAGGTGTGCAACGAGTCGGTGATCGAGGCGGTGGATTCACTCAATCCCTATATGCATTTCAAGGGCGTGGCCTTCATGGTGGACAACTGCTCAACCACGGCGCGCCTGGGTTCCCGCAAATGGGCCCCCCGTTTTGATTACATCCTGCACCAGATCGGCCTGGTGGCCTATGACGAGGGGGCTGCGACAGATACGGCCAAGGTTGCGGCATTCAAGAGCAATATGATCCATGCTGCCATCAAGACCTGCGCCACTCTGCGGCCATCGGTTGATATCTCCCTGTCTGCGTAACGGCAACTCCGGGCATTCGGACAATATTATCGTTTCCGCCAATAAAAAAGGTGGGTCGCAAGGCCCACCTTATCAGCATTTATGAACGGCAATGCCGGTTGTTAGTTTTCCGTCCACTTCTCGAGCTTGTTGATTTCAGCCGGGGGGCAGATATTGACAACAGGGATATTGGTAAGGCAGAAACTGACCATACGGCAGGGACGCGGCGATGGTGGCAATCAGGGAAGCGGCAGAGTCATACCCTTGTTGCTGATGCCTTTCTTCAGGACTTCACGGTTGTAAGCGGCGATAAGATCACGCCTCTTCAGCATGCCAACCACCCAGCGATCTTTCTCGTTTTCCACCACAGGGATCTCTTCGATTCCTTTCTTGTTCAGAAGTTCCATGGCGGTGTAAAGATCGTCGTCAGGGGTGAGGGTGATGACATCTCGGGCGCAAAGATTGCCGACACTGGCGTTGACCCGCAATTCCTCGTCATGCAGAATGGTTTTCACATCCTGCAGGGAGATGACGCCAACCATCTGTCCGGCATTCTGACCCGAGTCAGCCAACACCGGGAAATAAAAGCTGTCCTCCGCCATGCTGAACATTTTCAGCAGATGGTTGACATTGGCAGACTCGCTGACAAAACCCACATCCTCGGTCATGGCCATGCCCACCTTGATGGATTTCATGACCGCTGTTTCACGACCGTCATGGATATCAATTCCCTCCCGGGTGAAATCAACCGTATCAATGGAATCCTGATAAAGTTTTCGTGAGACAACCGTTCCGATGACGCTGGCCAGCATGATCGGGATGATAATCAGGTAGTTGCCCGTCATCTCAAAGAGCAGGAAAATAGCGGTCAGCGGTGCATGGGTCGCCGCGGCCAAAAAAGAACCAATGCCCACCGCGGCATAGGCGCCGCTTGAGGCAATGGTTCCGGCCGGCAGCAAATAGTTGGCCACACCGCCGAAGGTGCCTCCCAGCACTGCCCCGATAAAGAGCGAGGGGGCAAACACCCCCCCTGCCCCGCCGGAACCGAGGGTGATGGCGGTGGCAAAAATCTTCAGAAAAACAAGCAGCAGCATGACCCAGACAATGCCTCTGCCGTGCAGAACATCGCCGATGTAATCATAGCCGTTGCCCATGACCTGGGGCATGACGATACCGATGGAACCGACAATGAAGGCGCCGATGATCGGCTTGACATAGATATTGATGGGAAGGGCGGCGAACTTATCCCTGATCCAGTAGAAAATCCGGATATGCAGCACAGCCACAATACCCACCACAACGCCCATCAGGATGTAAAGGGGGATCTCCACCGGGGCATTGATAAGCTGATAATCAGGCACGGGAAATGCCGGAGTTTCACCATACGTGGCCCGGGAAACGACGGTGGCCATGGCCGAGGAGATAACCAGGGCGGAAAATGAGGACATCTCGTAGGTGCCGAGCAGGACAATTTCCGATGCAAAAAAAACACCGGCGATGGGGGCGTTGAACATGGCGGCAATACCCCCGGCGCACCCCGCGGCAATGTAGACCTTCATACGATTGCCCGACACCCGGAAGAACTGGCCCACCTGGGAACCGATGGCGCCGCCCACCATGGCGATGGGGCCCTCCACCCCGGCGGAACCGCCGGTGCCGATGGTGAGTGAGGTGGAAACGGTTTTGAGCAGGATGGTGCGAAATTTGATTTTTCCACCCTGCAGGTTCACCTTGCGCAGGAATTTGGTAAAGCCGTAGCCATTCACCTCACCGGGGTAAAAATAGCTCAGCGGGATGAGCAGCACCATGCCGAACATGGGGATCAGGGGCAGAAGCAGAATACGCAGT
The DNA here is from genome assembly GCA_018897105.1 of Pseudomonadota bacterium. GTDB lineage: Bacteria > Desulfobacterota > Desulfobulbia > Desulfobulbales > SURF-16 > SURF-16. Next base: position 2,992 of record JAHILF010000076.1, on the reverse strand, counting down.
CCCCCATCACCGATCAGCAGTTCGTGCCCGGTCTGGAAAATATAATGGTGAACGAGTTCTTCGGTAGACCTGAAAAGTATATTGGCAAACCCTGCCGCAAGTCCGATGGCAGAGGCAATAATTACCATCAGGGCATTTTCGCCCGGAAATAATTTTTTTATACGCTTCATTACTGTTTTTGTGGGATTACACAGCCTAACAAATCCGCCTGTTTTAAAAAATAATCATCGGTCATGCCGGCTAAAAAATCGCAGACTATGGCGGCAGGTGGGGTATCGCCTACATACTCGGGATCCATCTTAGTGATAAATTCGGAGAAAAAAGTGCTTTTTTTCTGGGGTGAATGTACATCATCCAGGTAGGCGTGAAAGAGGCGACGATAACATATTTTTATTTTTTCTACGTCCTTTTTTATGACAGGATTCAAATAAATCCGTTCATAATTGAATTCTTTCAAAGCACGCAAGGCCTCGGAAATTTCCAGGCTGAAGGCAATTGCATCCTGCTCGCTGTTTTTCAACAGATCGGTGACCAGATTATGGACAATTGTGCCATTGGTCTCGCCCAGAGTCGCCCTGCAGTCCGCCGGGATATCGCTGCGACTGATCAAGCCCAGTTCAATGGCGTCTTCAATATCACGGCCGATATAACTGATCGTATCGGCAAAACGGACAACGCAGCCTTCAAGGGTCATGGGCACAAGCACGGCGGCAGGTTTACCCGCCTTGCGGCGCATTTTATCATCAAAATCAATAAAGGAAACATGGCGCTGCGGCCGCAAGCTGCGATCGTGAACCTCTCCGTCGTGACAGAGAATGCCGTCAAGGGTCTGCAGGGTGAGATTGACCCCCTTGCCCTTTTTCTCGATATGTTCAAGAAAACGGACACTCTGCAGATTATGCTGAAAAGACGGCAGACCCTGTTCCAGGCATAGCGCATCAAGGATTTTTTCGCCGTCATGGCCGAATGGCGGATGACCGATATCATGGCCCAGGGCAATGGACTCAAGGAGATCCTCGTTCAACGAAAGGACGCGGCCGATGGTTCTGGCAATTTTCGAGACCAGCTGCACATGGAGAACCCGATGGGTGATATGGTCATTTCTGACCATGTAGAAGACCTGGGTTTTATCGATATAGCGGGTATAGGCCCGGGAATGGAGAATACGGTCCGTGTCCACGGCAAAGGCCGGCCGGTGCCCCTCTAGATGCTCCTGACGGCGGCGGACGGCCTCCCTGCTCTTTGCGGCAAAAGGGCCGAGATACTGCTCCTCCTTTGCCGCCAGTCTGGTTTTAATTTCTATGAGAAAGGGATCCTGTTTCATCTGTTTATACGCAGCCGCCTGCTTATCATTACATTGTTTTCACTGCATGTTACTTGAGAAGATACACTTCTTATCCTATTTTTTTCAACAGTCAACCGATAATCCGTGCGGAATCCGCAGAACTTTGCCGGTTTGCCGATTTTCACAAAAAAAACACTGACCATCCTGTTAAAAATATTGTAAAATTCTAACGAATTCATTCAACTGAATATTTCTGGAAAAAATTTACACATTACGGAGAACTGTTATGACAGTCAGCGAAGCAGAGTTTAACAAGGCACTTGAAATCGGTCGCCCGCCCAATATCGTCAAACTATTCCCCAATTCACGCGGACTGCTCGTCAGCGGCAAGGTGATTGATCATGCTCTATCACTGAAGGGCAAGGCCATGACCATGGCTGCCAACGGCCGCAATTATTTTGTCATCCGCGGCGCCCTGATGGCCGCCCAGAAAGCCAATGCCGCCATCATTATTGAGATTGCCCGCTCCGAAGGCGGGGCAAAGGCCTACTGCCCGACCAATTACTGGAACATGGCCCGCCAAGTCGACCAGATTTGCAACGAGCTGAAAATCACCATTCCGGTGGCCATCCACGCCGACCATTACGGCATCAAGAACGAAAAGGACATTCCCTTCGCCAGGGTTGAAATACCCACCATCTTCGAGGCCGGCATCACCTCCATTGCCATTGACGCCTCGCATATGCCGGACGACAAAAACCTGCTGGCCAACCTGGAGCTCAATCAATTTATTCCCGCCTGGGCAGGCCTGGAGACCGAGGTGGGGGAAATCAAAGGCAGCGAGGGGCTCTCTTCCCCGGCCGAGGCGCTTTTTCTCATCCAGGGACTCAATGCCCATAATATCTTTCCCAACTGGATCGCCTTGAACAACGGCACCACCCATGGCCTTGAAGCGAGCGGCCAGGGCATCCAGGTGGAACTGACAGCGGCAATTCACCAGGCCTTGACTCCCTATAATACATCCGGCGCCCAGCACGGCACCTCCGGCAACAGTTCGGACCGGCTGCGGGAAATCGCCCAGAAAACCCGCACCACCAAAGCAAACGTCGCCACTGCCCTGCAGATGATTTCCTGGGGGGTTGAGGTCAATGACTATGGCAATGCCATGCTTGACAGTGACGGTAACCTGGTCAAGGTCAAGAATGAAGGGGTCACCGAAGAGATGTGGCAGGAAATGGTAAACTATGCCAAGGAAAAAGGCTGGAAGGCCGGGGGGTATAAAAGCCTGAATCTACCCTTTGACAACAGACTCCTCGGCCAGCCGACGGCAATTCGTGAGCGGATGAGCAAAAGGGTGGAGGATTTTGTCTACAACATGCTGGTCAATGTCTTTAACGCTCAGGATACGGCGGATCTGGCCATCGGGGCCATCCTGCAGAAAGGCTCCTTTGATCTGGGAGCAAAGGCCGAACGCATTGAAGACCCTGCCGAATGGACCCGGGAAAAAATACTAGCCAGGTCTACCACACTTGCTACCGATAAAGGCCCGAAGGGGGATTTTGACGATTAAGGGACTCGGAAAATGTTAATTTACCTGGATCGCGCCTGGATTTGGGTCAGATTTGGTTGCGCCGATTAAGCAAAACCGCAGGCGTAGCAGTGCTCCGGCGAGGATTTTGCGATTGAGGCACGGCCAAAGATGGCCTG
>JAHILF010000075.1 GCA_018897105.1 Pseudomonadota bacterium | reverse complement strand
AGCCTTTTCGCCGGTTGCCTGAGCCCAGGTTCGTCATTCCGGCGAAGGCCGGAATCCAGGTAGTTACGACAATTCTGGACCCCGGCCTTCGCCGGGGTGACGACGAGTGTAGTCAGTTTTTCTTAAGTTAACGGCATTGGGTACCAACTGTCACTTGCCAATTTAGGCAGCTGATTTGGTCAAACAGGAGTCATTCTGTTGAAAACAATACACGTAACCCATAGGTTGTTTGGGGGTTTCTGGTTCCAAACTCAAGTTCCGGCAGTATCAATGCCGAGGATACCATCACCCCCGGCCGATCATCCTGGCGATTTTCTTTTCGATCACCGGGGTAATCTTTTCGATGATGAAGGAAGTCATGTTGGAGGGGGTGTAATTGGTGATGTGTTTGAGCTTCAGGTACAGAGGCTCCGGCATCTTGAGAAGAACCTGTTTCATGACATGCTCACCCACGTAAGACTCTTCCCAGGGGTATACCTTTGGGTCGGAGCGGGCGGGGCATACTCGGCTTTACGGCGCCTGCGGCAAAGGCGTCCAGGGCCGCGGGTGCATAAACCAAGGTGATCTGGCAGAAAAAGTGGCTAAGAATTGTGATTTGAGCAAAACAGCAGCCGAGAAGGCATTGAAAATGCGTCCTTGCGGCAGGTGACGAGTCCCATGCCTTCTGGCTTATGCTGTTTGCGAACTCCTGCAACGTCAGTTGCGGTGCAGCGATTCAGGCTCGAATGGCCCCTGTCCGGTTATTTTCTTTTGCTGTCCTGAGTAGCGTGATTATCTCCATTATACCTGGAGCTGGATGGCTTCCGGGGCAGATGAACGGGAGTCGTACCAACTGCCGCTATGCCTCCATCTTTGACCGGCAGAACATAAAGAGGAGCGCTTTTGGCAATTTCGCCCTGATAGCCGGTGGCAAAATCAAAGTAGGGGGCATACGTATCGTAAGAAGCGGCTTCATCGTCGCCGAACCAGTAAGGATTCTCTTCAGTCAGACTCGTAAATGGCCCGGTATTGGCGAGACCCGCGAGGCATTCCTCTTCATTTTCAAATTCATCATCGCAGTCCTTGGCCTCTGCCAGGGAAATATTTCCCAGTTCGTCATAATAGAGATGACCAAGATCGCTGTCAGGATAGATATATCCCTCGCTTTCCCAATCACCCAGAGAGGGGAGACGCCAGTTGTCGTAAACAACTCCGTCGGCGGAAATCCATGATAATGAGAGGATAAAGTCATGGGCCTCTCCCCAGATTAGTTTTCCAGACGCGAAATCCATGTAGGCGATATCCAGGCAATCATCATAGATAACCTGAACATTCTGATACTCAATACCGTTAACGACCGCGGTACCGCTGAATTGACTGAGTTCGGCCTGGCTGTTTGTCGCCAGAAAGCAGAATGCGGCCAATCCGATAGTCGCCAGAAGTGTTTTTTTCATTCGTATTCCCCTTTATTTTTGAATATGAAAACAGCAAGTTACGTATGATTTACCCCAAAAAGATGCCGGGTGCAGAAGATGTTAATTAAATACTGAAATAGCAAATAGCATACCAATGATAATTATCAGAAGAGAGAGAAAAATATTCTTCGGATAATATTCTGATATGACTGCATTTATTTTTTATCGAACAAAAAAGAGGAAAAGCCGTAAATACGAACAGCTCGCCGGAAACTGATCAGTGGTGGCCAGGTATTGACCACTCGCCGGAACTGTTATCATAAAACCATTAGGGGCTCTGCGCAGGAAATACGAATGACCATTGGCTTAGGACTTTTCGTTTTTTCAGTTTTTGCGCGTCTTAAGATGCGTTTTGATCGCAATTTTGATATTTGCTGCGATTTTGTGCTAATCAGTTACAATCACAGCAAAACTTGACCATAAAAACAAGAAGGGCCAAACCCTTTGTTTCCAAAGAATTTGGCCCTATTTATCGATGGTGCCGAAGGCGGGATTCGAACCCGCACATCCGTTGGACACTACCCCCTCAAGATAGCGTGTCTACCAATTCCACCACTTCGGCAAATCTGATATTATTTTTCTTTACTCTCTGCTTTTCCTTCGCTCGCAGGAACTGCAGCTTTTTCCTGTTTTTCCTGAACCGGTTGGGCTACCTCCTGCGGAGCAGCAGCCTTGGGAACAACGGCCTCTGCAGGCTTAGTAACTTCATCCTGTACCGCACTGGTCTTCTCAGGCGCTGTTGCAGGTGCTGCCTGGGGGACAGGGGTTTCTGCCGGGGTCAGGGGCATATCCGGAGCGCTGCCCGACTGCGGCAACGGTTCAGCGGATCTTTCTATAGCATTTTCCTGTGTTTTTTGCACATCAAAATCTTTCATCACGGAACTTGTGCTTTTATGTGATGAGATATAGGCCAAAGATATTGATGTGACCATGAAGGTGACTGCCGCCAGGGTCGTCACCTTGTTCAGCAACGGCATCGGGCCTTCGGAGCCGAATACTGTCTGGCTTGAACCGCCGAAGGTGGCACCCATATTCGCACCTTTACCTTGCTGCAGCAGCACGATAATCACGAGAAAAAAACAGACTATTATATGTACAATCGTTAGAATATTTGCCATTATTCAATAGAAAATCAGCCGGCTACCAAAGGTAAGCAGCTTCACATCATCCATCCCCAGCCTAGGCTGATTTTTTAAAATTTATTATACTGCAGAAAGAATCGGCTTTTAATGCAGCCCCGCCAACCAAAGCCCCGTCAACATCATCCTGGGACATCAGTGCGTCAACATTATCAGGATTGACCGAGCCACCATACAATATTCTCATTTGTGTGGCAATATTTTTCTCATACATGTCAATGAGGAGATTTCTTACGAAATGATGGGTTTCCTGGGCCTGCTCAACCGTGGCGGTTTTGCCTGTGCCAATGGCCCAGACCGGCTCATAGGCGACCACCAGTTCCTTGCCGCTGGCCAGTTTGATGTCAAGCAGCCCATTGCGCAGTTGCCGCTCCAGAACCTGGAATGTCTGACCGGACTCACGCTCTTCCAGGGTTTCTCCGATACAGAGGACAGGAACCAGTCCAAAGCGGGCCGCGCCTGCCACCCTTTTATTGATCATGCCGTCCGTCTCGCCAAAAATATGACGTCGCTCCGAATGGCCGATAATGACCTGGCGGCAACCGACATCCTGCAACATGGCAGGTGAAATCTCTCCGGTAAATGCCCCCTTTTCCTCCCAGCACACATTCTGGGCGCCAAGCAGCACCGGTGATCCGGCAAGCACCCTGCCCACGGCGGCCAGCGCGGTAAAAGGCGGAGCCAGCATAACATCCCGGTCAGCGGGGATCGCGGTCTGCGCGATAGCACGGGCCAGCGCCTCCGCCTCGGCTATGGTGGTATGCATCTTCCAGTTTCCGGCAAGTAATGGTCTACGCTCCATAATTCCCCCCCTTATGCATCTTTTGCCTCAAGAGCGGCAACTCCAGGCAGTTCCTTTCCTTCCATCAGCATCAGAAACGCTCCGCCGCCGGTGGACATGTAAGAGATATCATCCGCCCAGCCCGACTTATGCACCGCGGCATTGGTATCACCGCCGCCGACAACGCTCAAAGAATGCGAGGTGGCGACTCTCTGCACCAGGGCCATGGTTCCCCGGGCATAGGCATCCATCTCAAAGGCGCCCATGGGACCATTCCACAGGATGGTCCGGGCCGAGTCCAGGGCCTCGCCGAAAAGGGTGGTGGTGGCAGGGCCGATATCCAGCATCATCCACTCAGGCGGGATGTCCTGGATGGGCACGACTTTCGTCTGGGCATCGGCGGTAAACTTTTCGGCCACCACGCAGTCAACCGGCAGATAGAGCTTGACCCCCTTTTCCCTGGCATCACGGATGAGGTTTGCCGCGGTTTCCAGCAGATCGTCTTCAACAAGAGATTTGCCTATTTGATACCCCTGGCTCTTGAGAAAGGTATTGGCCATGGCGCCGCCGATGATCATGGCATCCACCTTGTCCATAAGATTAACCAGCGCAGTCAGCTTGCCGGACACCTTGGCGCCGCCAATGATGGCCACCAGGGGCCGCACGGGATCACTCACCGAGCGGTGGAAAAAATCAATCTCTTTCTGCAGCAGAAAACCGGCAGCGCAGTGCTCGCAAAACTTTGTTACGCCAACCACCGAGGCATCGGCCCGGTGGGAAACGGCAAAGGCATCGTTGACATAAACATCGGCAAGTGCGGCAAGATCGCGGGCAAAGCCCTCGTCATTTTTTTGTTCTTCGGCATGAAAGCGTAGATTTTCCAGCATCAACACATCGCCTGACCGCATGGCCCCCACCATTTCCGCCACGGCGCCGCCCACGCAGTCAGGGAGCAGCCTGACCGGTTTTTCAATGAGCTGGGACAGACGCCTGGCCGCCGGCGCCAGACTGAACTCTTCAAGCCGTTTACCTTTGGGGCGTCCCAGGTGTGAACAGATAATCACCCTGGCATTCTGCGACAAGGCGTAGGCAATGGTCGGCAACGCCTCGCGGATACGCGTATCATCGGTAATTTGCCTGTTCTCATCAAGGGGCACGTTAAAATCAACCCTGATCAGAACTTTTTTATCTTTGATGTCAATATCACGGATATTTTTCACGACTGGCACCTATTATCATTTGCTTATTATGGATCAACGTTAACTTAAGGCCGGGAGACAGATTTAATTTTTCTTCCAGACTGAGGGGACTGAATTTTTTTCGCGGTTTTGGCGAAAATCATTCTGTCCACGGCTTTGGCAAAGAAAAAATAAAATCAGTCCTCTCTGCAACTCACTCTTAAGTTAATGACATTGTATTATGGATGGAAAATAATCATATCCCAGTGTTACCTGCCATCTCGGCTCAAGTCAAATGGCAAATAAGACTGTCAGGAAAAAAACAAATCATTTCGCCTTGCCGCCCTTGGCAATGTTCAGCTTGTAGACGACGGCAGCTTCCCTGGGTGAAGAGTAATAATCCCGGCGATAACCGATCTGGCGGAAACCGAATTTTTCATAGAGATCCCTGGCAATATCGTTGGAGTCGCGCACTTCCAGGTAACAGCGGCTTGCCCCCTCCTCAGCCATTCGCTGCAGGGCAGACTGCAGCAGCAGGCGGCCTACCCCCTGCCCCCGGAAATCCCGGATTACGCTGAATTTCAGAATCTCCCCCTCTCCGACCACGGAACGGCAGCATATATAACCGGCAAAGCGGCTGGTCTCGCCATGGCAGGCAACAAACTGCCAGGCGTAAGGATGATACAGCTCCTCGGCAAACTGGGCTGCGGTCCAGGCCGGCTTTTCCTCCTCGGCCAGGACCAGATCAACCAGATCAGCCTCTGTCATGGATCTGATAATCAATTCGTCATCACACCATCTGTTCGGCTATGGAAACCGTGCGCTCAGCCAGCATATTGGTATAGCTGCCCAGCTCGTTATCATACCAGCCATAAATGACCGCCTGGGTAATCGGCACGGTCATAATCGGCTCAGTAGCACTGCAGCCTTTAATTTTATTCAGATTAACCCTGATGGTCGCGGTCCGGGTATGGGTCTCGGATCCCTCAATGGTAGCCGCGGCAAAAGGTGTGCCGATGATATCGCTGGAGACGTTCTGCTCATCAGAGTATTGCAGGTAGGGGCTTGTCTTGGCAAACTCCCGGTAAATGGAATTGATCCTTTCCCGCTTGATCGGGTCATCCAGATCATCCTGCAGATTGACGACAAGGACAATCAGAGAGCCGGTCGAGGTGGGGATTCGGACGGATTCCGCAATGAAACCGATCTCCTTCATCTCCGGAATCACCAGGCGCAGCGCCTTGGCCGCCCCGGTGGTGGTCAGAATGATATTGTTTAAGATACTGCGGTTTTTGCGCAGATCCGAGGCACCGCTTTTCGGCAGACTATCCAGCACCTTCTGGCTGCCGGTGGCAGCATGCACCGTAACCATGGAGGCGCTGAGAAAATTTTCCGCACCGATCTGATCCAGCAGCGGTTTCATCATATAGGAAAGACAGGTGGTGGTGCAGGATGCCGCGGAGATGAGATTATGCTTGGAAGGGATATAGTCTTCCGCATTGATGCCCATTACCGTGGTCACGGCATCCGCCGGCATGTTCAAACCCTGCTGCTTGATCTTGAAGGGCGCGGAGAGAATGGCCTTTTCCGCCCCTGCAGCCAGGTGTCCGCGCAGGGCTCCAGAGCGGGTATCAGAGTCGGCGGTGGGGTCGCTAAAGACGCCGGTGGTATCGACAACCACCCGGACCCCATTCTCCTTCCACTTAATATCCTTCGGATTTCTCGATTCCCGCAGAATTCTCACCGGCACCCCGTTAATGGTCATGGTGCCTTCGATTTCATTTAAATTTTCGATCATCCGGCCGCCTTTGAAACCATACAGATAGTTACCCAAACGGCCATAGGTGCTGTCCCGTTCTATTGAGGCGGCAAGATCCGCTAATCCCCGGCCTATCTCGCGTCCGGTATTGACTACGATTTCTGAAAAATATTTCCTGCCGACATGATGCCATAACGTCAGCTTACCGATTCGGCCGAGAGCGTTGATCCCTAACTTCATTTTGTTTTGTTCTCCTTCATGGATTTATTAAGATGCAAGCATCGGTCTGTTTCGGGGCAACAGAAACAGAACAGAATTTTTTTGCAGCATGAACCGAGTGATGGGTAATTATCCCTAACAGCAAAAGGGACAATTACCAAATAAAACAAAGGGAGCTGCAGTGCGCAAGCAAAACTTTATCACTGGCCATAAAATAACAATAACCTAACAAAACATCAACCCCTTGTGCAATACGTGACACAATACCTACAGTCGAGTAATGCCGGCAAGGGTACGCAAAAACGGCGGGAGCAAGCTTGCCAAAAATATCCGCGGCCTGATTTGTGGCCTTTTTATAAGACCGACAAATAACGTTCGCCGGTATCCGGCAGAATGACCACCACAAGTTTGCCCTCGTTTTCAGGGCGGCAGGCGACGATCAAGGCCGCCGACACTGCGGCCCCGGACGAGATACCTGCCAGAATACCCTCCTGGCGTGCAAGCTCCCTGGTTACCTTCAGCGCCTCCTCCGACTTCACCCGGATCACCTCATCGATCAGTTCCCGCTTGAGGACCTTGGGCACAAAACCCGCCCCGATCCCCTGGATCTTATGGGGACCGGCCTTTCCTTCCGACAGCACCGGCGATTCGTCCGGCTCCACAGCCACAACCTGCAAGGCAGGCTTTCTCTGGCGGATGATCTCGCTCACGCCGGTAAGGGTTCCGCCGGTGCCCACTCCGGCCACGAGAATATCTATCCGGCCATCCGTATCACACCATATTTCTTCCGCTGTTGTCATGCGGTGCACCTCGGGATTGGCCGGATTCTCAAACTGCTGGGGCATGAATGAACCAGGCATCTCCGCTGCAATTTCCGCTGCCTTGGCGATTGCGCCTTTCATGCCTTCCGTACCCGGGGTCAGGACAATTTCCGCCCCCAGCAGGGCCAGCAGTTTTCGCCTTTCCACACTCATGGTCTCGGGCATGGTCAGAATGAGACGATAACCTTTTGCTGCCGCAGTCATGGCAAGCCCAATGCCCGTATTACCGGAGGTGGGCTCGACCAGGGTGGCATTTGGCCCGATCAGCCCCTGTTCTTCAGCCCGGCGGATCATGTTGACGCTGATGCGGTCCTTGACGCTGCCGCAGGGATTAAACGATTCCAGTTTGAGCACGATCCTGGCCCGGCAGTCTCCGGCAAGGCGTTTCAGAACAACCAACGGGGTGCCGCCCACCGTCTCGGTGATGTCATTATAAATTTTCATGCACCATCCCCCTTGTTGTCTTGTCAATGATTTTCAGTTCCGGTAATGGCTTGTCAAGAGACGTATCAATTTCCTGAAACTTCCGGGCACTCACCAGCACCCTGTTTTCAAAAGAGCCTGCAACTTTATTGTATGATTGCACGGTACGGTCAATATTCTTGCGCAATTCTTCAAAATGGGCGGAAAGAACCCACAAACGCCGGAAAAGGGTCCGGCCCAACTCCCCGATCTTTTCTGCATGTTCGGCAATCTGCTCCTGCCGCCAGCCATAGCTGACCGCTCGGAGCAGGGCAATAAGGGTGGTGGGGGTGGCCAGAATCACCCGCTGCGCCACCCCGAATTCGATCAACTCCGGATCCTGGGCCAGGGCTGCGCTGAAAAAATTTTCCCCGGGCACAAACATCACCACAAATTCGGGAGAACGGTCAAACTGCTGCCAGTAGGCCTTACTGCTCAACTGGACAAGATGATTGCGCATCTGCCGGGCATGACTCTGCAGTTTTGCCAGGCGCAGATCGTCATCCACCATTTCATGGGCCTCAAGATACGCCTGCAGTGAGGCCTTGGAATCGACCACAATATTCTGTCCGTTAGGCAGTCTGATAACCATGTCGGGACGCAGTTGCCCTTCCGGGCCGTTCACCGTATGCTGCTCGACAAAGTCACAGTACTGCACCATACCGGCCATTTCAACCACCCGGCGCAGCTGCATCTCGCCCCATCTGCCCCGGGCCATTGGCGTGCGCAGGGCCCGCACCAGGTTGGCCGTTTCACCCTGCAGGCGGACCTGGCTGGCAGCCATGGACTTGACCTGCTCGGCAAGGGACGTATAGGCGGCGATGCGCTCTATCTCCAGCTGCCTTACATGAATATCGACCTTCTCTAATGACTCCTGCAGCGGTTTGACCAGATCGCTGATGGCCTCTTTTCTCCGGGTAAGATCATCTTGGGCTCGTTCCTGGAAATGGGACAAGGTCGATTTGGCAATCTGCAGAAATGACTCGCTGTTGCTTTGGTAAATATCAGAGGAGAGGGACTTGAACGAGGCTGCAAGCTCCTCTCTCGCCTCTTTCAGCAAGGCAAGCTGTCCATCAAGATTTTTATTAGCTGAGCTCAGTTCGCTCTTTTCGGTAAGAAGGCGGTGATTGTCCTCCGTGGCCTGCTGCAACAGCTTTTCAAGTTCCACCACCTTTTCCTGCCGGCTGGCCAACCGCTCCTGCAATACTGCATGATCGGTCAGCAACCCCTGCTTCTCCCCGGACAGCCGCCGTACCTCCCGCTGCTCCAGCAGAAAAACCGTCAGCGCTCCGGCAAAGGCGCCGCCGAGCGCCACCAGGATATATACCAACGGGGCAAAGGAAGAATTCATTAAGATATTATTAATTTAGGATATAAATTACAATCGGTTCTTGACTTCTTAATAATTATTACTAAAATAAAAAATTATGCGAATCGTAAGAAGAGGCACTAGACATTCTAAGATAATACCATTCACATTACTACTCGATTTTCAATTCATTTACTTTCAATATATACACTTTTCAGGAGGATGCGATGTCAGAAGCAATATTAAAAGACGGTGAAAAAGGAGCGGTTTTACAGAGAGACAAGGAGACCTATGCCATAGTCCCCCATTTCAGCGTGGGTCTGGTCACGGCAAACGATTTACGCAAGATTGCCGATGTGGCGGATAAATACAACGTGGCGACCATGAAAATAACCGGTGCGGCCCGTATTGCCATGGTTGGTTTCAAAGCGGAAGACATTGACCAGGCATGGCAGGATCTGGGCATCGATCCCGGGCACGCTGCCGGCCTCTGCGTACGCAGCATCAAGGCCTGCCCCGGCACAACTCTTTGCCGCCTGGGCAAACAGGATTCCCTCAGCCTGGGTAAGGAACTCGACAGCCGCTATCACGGCTATCAACTGCCGAACAAATGCAAAATTGGCGTTTCAGGCTGCATCAACAACTGTGCGGAAACCCCGGTAAAAGATATCGGTTTTGTCGGCAAGCCAAAAGGCTGGACAGTCATGGTGGGCGGCAATGCCGCCTCCCGGCCGCAACTCGCCCAGGAGCTGGTTGACGGATTAACCCAGGATCAGGCCTTGGAAGTTGCCGACCGAATCATCAAGTTTTATGAACAGGAAGGGAAAAAAGCCGAGCGTCTTGGCAAATTTATCAACCGCATTGGCTTTGATGCCTTTAAAGAAAAGATTTTATAGATGAATGGCACGAATCATCTGCGGCAAAGAATCTGTATGACCGCTTGACGCAGCGCGCACAGCAGTTGGAGAGATTTTTTTTGAGGTCAGCCTATTGATTTCAGTCTTTTTATTTCATTTTTTATGATAGAAAGAACCGCCAAAATACCATTCACTGAACAAACAGCTATTGACAAGGGGCTAAGACCTGTTATTATATATAGATTTTTCTGATCAGCTTCAGGGCCTATAGCTCAGTTGGCTAGAGCCACCGGCTCATAACCGGTCGGTCCCTGGTTCGAGTCCAGGTAGGCCCACCACTTAACTCGACACAAAGGAAAAACAAGGCACATTGTTTCACTGCGCTGTTGTTTTTACATTTTTATTTAAGGAAAAATTCAGGCAAGTCAATACCCTGCCGGATTTGCTGAAAAGGTGCAACCTCACACAGGTTGCACCTTTTTTCATGAGGGAGCGGTCGCTGTAAAAAGGCAACCAAAACAATCTGTAACAAATGGTATCACCAATAAAGCTTAAAGATATTCTTGCATATGTGGGGCAGTTTGCTCCTTGGGAACTGGCCGAACCATGGGACAATGTGGGACTCATGATCGGCAACCCGGACCAGGAAGCAACAGGAGTGCTCATAGCCCTGGATCCCACCCGGCAGGTCATAGAAGAAGCGATCCTGAAAAAAGCAAACATCATCCTTACCCATCACCCCCTCATCTTCCACCCGCTTAAATCAATCAACACAGCAACACCAATCGGACAGTTTCTGAAAAAAGCCCTGGCCCATGATATTGCCGTTGTCAGTTGCCACACCAATCTCGATATTATCAGTGACGGCGTAAGCGATGCCCTGGCCCGTGTACTGTATTTACATAATACCCGGCCGCTGACCCTTACGGGCAACCGGCCAGACCAGGGATTCGGCAAGTTAGGCAATCTGCCGAAACCCATGCAGGGCGGGGCCTTTATCAATTTCGTCGTGCAACGGCTGCAGCTGGAGGCCATGATGATTGCCGGCCCCCTGCCTGAAACCGTATCCACCATTGCGGTCTGCGGCGGCAGCGGCTCCGATCTTGCCGAGGCGGCGTTGCTGGCAGGGGCGGACGTATACATCACTGCGGAACTCAAACACTCGGTCGCCCGCTGGGCCGAGGATAACAGGTTGTGCGTCATCGACGCCGGCCATTTTGCCACGGAAAACATTATCATTCCCTCTTTGCTGGCACGCATGACCGCTTTTTTTAGCGAAAACAATAACCCGGCGCCTGTTATGGCCTCCCAAAGGCAGAACAGCCCGCTGCGTTTCTATATTGCCGAAAATATGCCCACAATAATCTAACTTCATGAGGAACGAACATTGAAAGAAGACCTCTCACGACTCATTGCACTCCAGCAAATCGACCTCCAGATCAAAAAACTGGATGATGAACTGGCAAGCGGCCATGCTGAAATTCTTAAACGGCAGGCCTCCATTGCCGAGAAAAAAGACAAAATTATTAAACACGCTTCAACCATCGAAAACGCGGAAACCCGGCGCAAGGAGCTTGAAGCTGAAATTGAAACCGAAGTGGCCCACATCAAAGACCGGCAATCCAAATTGATGAATGTCCAGACCAACCGGGAGTACCAATCCCTGCTCAAGGAAATCGAGGAAACAAAAAAGAGCAACAAGCGCCGCGAAGAAGAAATTGTCCTTCTCATGGAACAGGTTGAATCCCTGCAGAAAAAGGTGACCGAACAGGGCAACGTCTGTAAAAGCGAAGAGAAACTTCTCACCGAGATTGAAGAAAATATCACCCTGTTGTCCCAGGAAACCCTGGAGAAAAAGGCTAAATTTGAAAAAACCCGGGAGCAACAGGTCAAAAAGATACCGGATAATCTGCGCCGCCGTTACGATCAACTGCTTGACAAACGCAATGGCCTGGCAATAACCGGAGTTATCAACGGGGTCTGCCAGGGTTGTTTCATGAACATCCCGGCTCAGCAGTTCAATGAGGTCCTCAAAGGCGAACAGCTTCTCTGCTGTCCGACCTGCCAGCGCATGATGTTCCATCAGATTCTGGAAAAAGAGGATTAAGGCCGATGGCCAGGAAGGAAGAGGCGGCTGAAATTTTACAGGCGCTCGGCAAGCTGCCGGATGATGTTTTACAGAAGTATCTTCCCGCCATTCCCGTGGAACGGATCAGAGAGGCACTGCATGCCGCGATCAATGTTCTCCCCACGCCTGCCAGGAAAACCATCAGACCAAAATCGCTTTTCCCCGAGCAAAATACCCCCAAGCTTAAAGGAAGCCTCTTGCTGTATACTGACGGGGCATCCCGGGGCAATCCAGGAGATGCCGGGGCGGGAATCGTGATTCTTGACGAACAGGGCGAGGAACTAGTCGCCCAGGGCAAATATCTCGGCACCTGCACCAACAATGTCGCCGAATACCAGGCCCTGATATTAGGACTCACCCAGGCGACGCAACTGAGCGGCAGGAGTATTGAGATTTCCCTTGACTCCCAGCTCATCGTCCGGCAGATTCAAGGCCTTTACAAGGTGAAAAGCAGCGATCTCCAACCCCTCTTTGCCAAGGTGCAGGGACTGCTGTCAACCTTTGACAGTTATGAGATACGACATATCCCCAGAGAAGAAAATAAACGGGCCGACCAACTGGCCAATCAGGGGATAGATGACAGTTTAGGAGTGGGCGCATGATCGCGCCGGCGCAGGTCGTCGGTGAGGAAAGTCCGGACTCCGCAGGGCAGGATGGTTCGTAACGCGAACCGGGGGCGACCCTGGGAAAGTGCCACAGAAAACAGACCGCCCCGGTTTTCCGGGGTAAGGGTGAAACGGCGAGGTAAGAGCTCACCGCTTTCATGGCGACATGGAAGGCACGGCAAACCCCATCCGGAGTAAGACCAAATAGGAAAGCGTTTGAGGGCTGCCCGTCCGAAGCTTTCGGGTAGGTTGCAAGAGGTGCCGGGTGACCGGCATCCCAGATAAATGATCATGGCCCCGTCAGGGGTACAGAATTCGGCTTATAGCCCACTCCTTTTTTTTTATATAACTTCAGGGAATAGCCTGTAGGTGTTTAGCCTGTTTGTATGAAAATCCTTTCCGCAGCAAAGCATGCCATCTTGCTGTAGGAGCGGGCCTTGCCCGCGATAACGAGTTTTGGAATGCCAAAGGTCGCGGGCAAGGCCCGCTCCTACCCCGGAACTTTCATGCTTCGTGAATTACACCGATAGACTAACAGACTAAATTACCTGATCACGCTCCTTCCTCAGGCTCTCGAAACATTGGACTCGATGAAAGCAGCTGCCATCATACCGGCCGGAGGCATCGGCAAACGCATGGGCCCGGGAACCCCCAAGCAGTTCACCTGCCTGGCCGGAATCCCTCTACTGATCCATACCGTCAGGGCCTTTGCACAGGTTGCCGAGATCTCGGCAATCATCGTGGCCGTACCAATTGATTATCTGCAGCATACCGATCAGCTCGTTGAACAGTACGGGCTCCACAAAGTCAAAGTCGTGGCCGGGGGACAACTGCGCCAGGACTCGGTACAGGCAGGCCTTGCCCATGTCCCCCTGGAATGTGATTTTGTGGCGGTGCACGACGGGGCGCGGCCCCTCATCTCTCCGGAACTGATCCGTGCCTGCCTTGAGGCAGCGCAAAAGACCGGGACCGCCATGGCTGCCATTCCGGTAAAAGACACCCTCAAGGAAGTGGCAGCCGATCAAACCATTGTCCGGACCATTGACAGAAAAACCCTGTGGCAGGCCCAGACCCCGCAGGTGGTGCGCACCGATACCCTCAAAAAGGCATTTATGGCGGCAACGGAAAAATCCTTCATCGGTACGGATGAGGCATCCTTTCTGGAACTTATCAATGTGCGAATGTCTGTGGTGGAAGGATCAGAGCAGAATATCAAGATCACCCGGCCGGATGATCTTCTCATTGCCGAGGCTATTCTCATGAAAAAAGAACAACGCAACGCCCCCTTGCCGGCACAACCGTTCCGGATCGGCCATGGCTATGATGCCCACCGGCTGGTTGCGGACCGCCCGCTGATCCTGGGAGGCATTGAGATCCCCCACCCTACAGGCCTTGCAGGCCATTCCGATGCAGATGTGCTCACCCATGCTTTTTGCGACGCAATCCTCGGGGCACTTGGCGCCGGGGACATTGGTATCCATTTCCCTGACACGGACCCATCATACAAAAATATTTCCAGCCTGAAACTGCTGGCCCGGGTTATTACGGCAGTATATGAACAAGGCTACACCCTGGCCAATGCCGACATCACCGTTGTTGCCCAGGCGCCAAAACTTGCCCCGCACTTCCCCGCCATGCAGGAAAAGCTTGCCGCAGTCTGCCGCACAGAACAGAGTGCCATCAATTTAAAAGGCACTACAACTGAAAAAATGGGTTTTACAGGAAGAAAGGAAGGAATCGCCGCCCATGCCGTTGTCCTGCTGCAGAGGCAAGCGGACTAAGGTATTTTCGGTACCACGCAGGTTTATTGCAATTTTACTTTACATGCCGGCAAGGCTTCATCGCCTCGCGTATTCCTAATAAGGTTGGATCAGAATTTCAGCGGGAATACCTAGAAAATTATGCAGATTACGGATCATACGCAGAGAGAGGGGTCGCCGTCGCATTAAAATGTCACAGACATTGCCACTGCTGCCGATACAAGGTTTGAGGTCATTATTTGTCAGACCTTTTCTGCGCATCACTCGCTTAATTTCCTCGATAGGGTCAGGTAGGTTTTTGCACCTGCTTTTCTCCAGCTCATATGTCTGTATTTTACAGATAAACTTCTCCACCAGTTCATCACCAGGCTGAGCGACACTGGACTCGGCAAGACTGGGATTTTCCCCCAGGAACAGATCAAAATCACCGTCGTTTCTAAACTTTTTCATCGGATCTACTTCAATACTCCTCTGTCAGTCACAGCGGCAGCACTTTCCATCATCATGCGGAATGTAATGGTCCGGCCCCGGATAAAATGGAGCGGTAAAGCTCCATTTTATCCGAGTTCCATTAGTAGTATTCATGACAAGCTGCCCCACAAAGTTTGCTGATTATTAGACATACAATCTCGGCCGTTTGGCCTGGTTGCGACGCTTCTCGTCACGCTTTGTATCAGTCAAATTCTTTCTCTCACGCTCTCTCTGCTCAACAGGCTTCCAATCCGGACCAAGCAGATCGGACAGTTTGAAAAAGCAGTACCAATTGCTGGGCGTTACAGTCTTTGTTGCTGCTGCTCCTTTTCCTTTTGCAAGCACCTTGGCAATATTGTCACCAATATGAATAATACCGATCAAACCAACTGCTCCTGTAAACAATGTTAAAGGTTCCATGTCAGTCTCCTTATTTGAAATTTTTTATAACCGTGAACAAGCCAGATCAAAAACAGGTATCTGCACTCGTCCTTCTTCACCCTGATTTTCAGGCTCGGTGAGTACGTACCGGATGCCGGCGTCTTTGGCGCTCAATTCGGATATTGCTTTTTCCTGATCACCAATTTCCATAATGTGCACCACATCCACCGCCATGGCATCTGCCCGCTCAATGTATTTTTCGAGGTTTTTCTCCGCCTTTTCATAAAAGAGAGTGATCTCTGACTCTTTTCTGTCACCAGTAAACTGCAACGGGGTGTCGGACACGTTCAGGGCCACAATCGCACAATCCAGGCGCTGAGCCATCTTCAAGCTGTAATCGCTCAATTTTTCCGAAAAACTCCCATCCCCCACCACCAGGATCTTGGTCGGCCCATTTTTCTGATCCATCATTCTTTTAATGGCAGCGGCAGCACCGGTTTGATGTCCAGCGGCCATTTCGCCCATGCCAATATACTCTTCCTTTACCTTGACAACCTTTACATCATGATCTTTGTTCTTCTTTGCTCTCAGCCAGTCTAGAAATGCCATGATCTTCCTCCTTATCTAAATTGTTATTATAAGTTCATTTGTTAAACCATTTTAGTGTACCGGTTGTTCTTTGATTTCTATAGATTGCATCAAGCGTGCCAGAACGTTTTCTGTTAAATTTGCTTCATAAAATCAGACAATTAGCTATAGAGTTCACACTCATGCCTGGCATATGGCTGTCTGAAGAAACTGAGATTGTTGCAAGCTGCAACTCAGCAAGACAAAATCAGGGGAAAAAAGGATGAAAGGAGAGGATGCCTGGCGGGGTAACAGCCGGCAAATCAGCTAGAGGCAAGGATTTCAGACTTAATGGGGGGGGTGGAAAAGCTCAGACAAGCACTTATCAGCCTTGTTTGTTGCAGAATGCAATTGTTGTGACATTCCGCAACAAGGCAGCAGATCTTTACAGGAGAATACTTTCTATAATCTCGGGAAGCGAGGCCACAAGTTGCAGCTGAAGGCTGTTTTTTACGTCATCCGGCAGGGCGGTGACCTCTTCATCATTGCGGGCAGGCAGCAGAACCATGGTAACGCCGCCCCGGGCGGCTGCAATGACTTTGTCCCGGATGCCCCCGACCGGCAGCAACTGGCCTGTCAGGGTCATTTCCCCGGTAACGGCAACATCTCTGCGGGCCGGCCGATCGGTCAGCAGGGAAATAATTGCTACAGCGATGGCTGCCCCGGCGGATGGCCCGTCTTTCGCGATGGCGCCAGCCGGAAGATGAATGTGGATGTCCATATATTCAAAAAAATCTTCAGCAATGCCATACAACGCGGCATTGCTCCTGATATGACTGAGCGCGGTTTGCGCTGATTCCTGAAGAACATCGCCCAGGGACCCGGTCAATATCAGCTTGTTATGGCCTTTCATTTTCAAGGCCTCAACGAACATGATCTCTCCACCGAAAGGTGTCCAGACAAGACTGGTAACCACACCGACCATATCGTTTCCTTCGGCAGCTTCCCTTCTGTATTTTCTGGCACCAAGAAGGGAAGTCACCATCTTTTCGTCTACTGCACGGACCTGGCTCGAATCCTTGTTTACCAGAATGATGCGGGCAATTTTACGGCAGATAGTACCGATTTCTCTATCCAGTCCCCGGACCCCTGACTCCCGGGTATAATCTCCAATGACCTTTTCCAGGGCAACATCGGTGAACTCAGTGTTCAAATCAGCCAGGCCGTTTTCCGCAAGCTGCTTGGGAACAAGATATTGTTTGGCGATAACCAGCTTTTCCTGGTCGGAGTAGCTGGGAAACTCGATCACCTCAAGCCGGTCCAGCAGAGGGCCAGGCAAATTACTGACATCATTGGAGGTAGCAATAAACATCACACTGGAGAGATCAAAAGGAATCTCCAGGTAATGGTCAATGAAATGGGCATTCTGCTCAGGATCAAGCACTTCAAGCAGGGTAGAGGCCGGATCTCCCCGGAAATCCTGCCCTATCTTGTCAATCTCGTCGAGCATGAAACAGGGATTATTGACCTTCACCCTGTTTATTTCGCTGATAATCCTGCCCGGCATGGCTCCCACATAGGTGCGCCGATGGCCGCGGATTTCCGCTTCATCGCGCAGTCCGGCCAATGATACCCGGACAAATATGCGGCCAAGTGCCATTGCCACTGACCGACCGATGGATGTCTTCCCTGTGCCGGGCGGGCCGGTGAAACAGAGAACAGGGCCTTTGCCCATGTGCAGCCGCTGCTGTTTCTGCAAAACCTCTTTAACGACCCCCTTCAACTCCTCAAGCTTAACAGGCTTGGAAAGATAATGGGTCGCTCCCTTGCGCAGGGCATCGACTGCAGTGGAAACCGTGGCATAACCGGTTACCAGAATAACATTGGTATCAGGAGAAATCTTGGTGACCCGCTCAAGCAGCTTGATGCCGTCCATCTCATCCATTTTGAGATCGGTGATGACAATATCAAAACAGCCGCCATTTTCAAACCGGCCCAAAGCCTCTCTGCCGTTGCCTGCCGTCTGGACGGTATAACCGTCTTTGGCAAAGAAGTACCGCATGTTATTTCTGGCGATTTCCTCATCGTCCACAATGAGAATTCTGGCCTTCTGCTGACTCCTGAGCGTTTTTGCCGCCAGAAACTCCAGAACGCGCTCCTTCACATGCTCCAAGCCGAAATGATGCTTACTGAGAATTGCCTGGGCACGGCTGAAATCCAGATTATCCTGGGTTGAATAACACCAGGGAAGCGACAGAAGTATTTCGAGATAATGCATGCCGATGGCATATTCGGCAGCAAGCGGATCGGTTTTCTCCAACTTTTCCAGTTCATTTACAGCCTGCTGGCGGGCATGTTCAGACAACTCTGTTTGGGCAATTTTCTTGGCTAGATCGGATAATTGCTGCGACTGGGCTGATGAGCTTACCGAGGATAAGGCATCTTCTGTTTTTTTGAAGAAAATCATAAAAGTCCTGTCAGGCTGTTGTCTCTGCCTTATGAGAATCAGAATCTCAGCGATATCGACATTGACAGTCTTTCTACAAAATAAATACGCATCTGTGAAGCAGAAATCAGCTTCACAGATGCGTTATGGAAAAAAATGACTAATCTGCAGTGATCAAGGCAACAAAATGATCCGGAAAATGATGAACAATCTTGCGGCTGACACTGCCCATGAAAATCTCACGGACGGCATTACGACCGCGCCTGCCCATGAAGACCATGCAGTTGGGGCGTTTGTTTATCTCCTCTTCCAGCAGTTCCGCCGGATCACCGAAGCGGGCCACCTCGGTGATGATGTCTGCCGACACCCCGGCGTCCACCAGTTGCTGCCGTGCCTCGTTGATCAGCATATCACTCATCTTGGCCGGTATCTTGCCCTTGTCAACCTCCTCACTGTAACGGGCAGCTTCCAGCACATGCACCAAGGTGACCTCCTTGACCACCGCGGAACAGCCGGCCAGCAGCATCGCCGCCTCGGCCACCGCCGCCTTGGCATGGGAGGATCCGTCCACGGCAATCAGGCAGCGCCCGGCCGGGCACTCTACTCTCCCCTCTATCTTGCCTACCAGATAAACACTGGCGTGAATGTCCCGATGCAGCAGGCCCGCCGTCACACTGCCGACCAGAACCTCACTGATTGCCGACAAGCCCCTTCTCTCCATGATAACCGTTGAATAGCCGCTGCCGGCAACCTCAGCGATACGCCCAACAGGTTCGCCATCCTCAATGCGGATATCAATGGGCGCCTTGACGCCTGCTTTGCGCAGCAACTGTTCAGCCTCCTTCATTTTCGGCTCGATCTGTTGCTGGACATGCTGGCTTTTGAGCCTTTTAAAAAGCTCGGACTCCAAGATAAACTCGGTACGCACATCCACATTTGCCATATGAGTGCTGAGGTACGAGCCCGCCATCACATGCAGCAGGCTCACTTTTTCAATCCGGCTGCCCAGTCCCGCATCAATCATCCCCATCAGCCAGGCTATCCGCTCAAATGTTTCGGGGCCATCGATGGGCAGCAAAAAACTTGATAACACTTTGCTCTTCATATTCATAAATAATAACTCCTTATCAAATAGCTGCTAGTAAAACATCAGAAGCCAGACGTTGGCGATGGCGACGCTGATCATCATATAGAGGAATGCCACCTTCATATAGGCTACAAACTTTATCGAATATCCCGCTGATTCGGCGATACCTAAAGTTACCACGTTGGCGCTTGCGCCGATCATGGTGCCGTTGCCGCCGAAACAGGCGCCAAAGGCCAGAGCCCACCAAAGCACGCCTGATTCCGCCCCGGGAATGACCCCGGTGAGATAGGCGACAATGGGCAGCATGGTGGCGGTGAACGGGATATTATCGACAAAGGCGCTCATGATGGCCGACACCCAGAGAATCAGACAGATCGACACGGCCAGATTGCCGCCGGACAGATTGAGCACCCCATCGGCGATAATATCGAGCAGACCGGTCTCTTCCACGCCGCCCACCAGCATAAAGAGAAACATGAAAAAGAGCAGGGTCGTCCACTCAATGTCCTTTTCGATCAGCTCAAGCAGTTTGATCTTCTTGGTCAGCAGACCATAGGTGAACAGCAGCGAGGCGCCGAAGATGGCGGCGATGCTGACCTCCATGTGCCAGTAACCGTGGGTGAGAAACATGCTGATTACGATGGCCATGATGATGCCACCCACCGTGAGCAGGGTGCCGTCGGTGATCTTGTACTCCTCCCGCAACTTGGCGATGAAAGCCTGAATGTCATCGACCTTGGCCTTGCCGTACTCCTTACCGTAGGCGATCTTGGAATAGACAAACAGAACCAGCATGGAGACGATACATACAGGCGTCAGGTTCTTGACAAACTCCATGAAGGTCAGCCCGGCATAGGAGCCGATCATGATATTGGGCGGATCGCCGATCAATGTCGCCGTGCCGCCGATATTGGACGCTAGAATCAGCGGAATAAGCAGTGCTATGGGAGAAATACCCAGGGACAGGGCAATCTCGATGGACACCGGCGTCAAAAGCAGCATGGTGGTGACGTTATCAAGAAAGGCGGAGGTCACCGCGGTGAAGCTCATGAGAATAACGGACAGCACAATGACGTTGCCCCGGGCCAGCTGGTACGATTTGTAGGCGCACCACTGGAAGAGGCCGGTATGCTTGAGGATGCCGATGATGATCATCATGCCCATGAGCAGCAGGATGACGTTCATGTCAATGGCCTTGATGGCGCTTTCATAGGAGAGAATATGGTATTCGGGATTGAGGGTGCCGAAGGTGTAGCTGATGACCAGCATGGTGGCCGCCCCCAGCATGGCGGCGAGGGTCCTGTGCAGCAGCTCGAAGGAAATCAGGATATAGGCCAGGACAAACACCGTAGTGGCAATCCAGAAGGCCGGCCCGGTGGCGCGTTTGATGGTGACGTTCGCCCTGACCATATACTCATTGCCGGTGCGGGCCATTTTGTCCTGGGTGATGGTTAAACTGTCTTTTGCATAACTTGGCTTATAAGCCGTAATCTTGATTGTGGCACCTTCCAGGGAGCCAGGGGGAACTTCAAAGTTGGCCTGGAAGGTGCCGTCCAGTTCGGTTTTCAGGCCTCCGGCGCCCGCACCATGGCCACCCGGCTTACCCGTTGCCAGGGGAGTGCCGTTTACCTCCACTTCCACATCCGCATCGCCGACTCCGACGCCGTGCGGATTGACAATCTTGCCGAAGACAGCCAGAATGTCAACGTTTTCGCTTACCGCATGCTCTGCAGCCGATGCAGCCGTACTCATCCCCCCCGCAAGGACCGTCAGCAGACAAACAGCCGCAAGCGTCACAAGAATTCCCGATACATATCGGGGAATTTTACCTAGCCTCATTCTCTCCTCCTCATCCCATCAGAATTTTCATCACTTTAGAGACCGTAGAACAAATAAAGAGAAGCGAACATGACCAGCAGGTATAAGATAGTCATACCGCTTCCGGCTTTGAAATAATCAACTGTTCTATAGCCGCCTGGCCGCATGACCAGGGCATTCACCTGGTGTGTCGGCAAAATGAAGGTGTTTGAACAGGCGACAGCAACCACCAGGGCCGCCAGCCGCGGATCAGCTCCGGCGGTATTGGCCATATTCATGGCAAGCGGCACCATGAGCACTGTGGCGCCGACATTGGAGACAACTAGGGTAAAAAAGGAGGTGAGCAAGGCGATGATGACCAACAGGACAACCGGGACAATACTGCCCACGCTGCCCATGATGGTTTCGGCGATCATCTTCGCCGCACCAGTTTTTTCAAAGGCGATACCCAGGGGAATCAGGCCACCGAGCAGAAAGACCGTCATCCAGTCCACGGATTCATAGGCCTCATCAATGGTCATAACCTTGCTCAGAATCATCCCCATGGCACCGGTCAATAGGGCGATGGAGAGCTGAACTTTGAAACCCATAATCATGATGAGAGAGAGAATCAGGCACCCTACGGCATACTTGAGTTTGGCGGTATTTATGATCTCACCCTGCACCTCCTCGGTGAAGATGACATCCTGTCTTTCTTTCATGAAGTGAAACTTCTCCCAGCGGCCTTGGAGAAGAAGGGCATCACCAGCCTGGAGGCGGATATCTGAAATACCGCCGACAAAGGTCTTGTTGCCGCGAAATATGGCCAGGGGGTTAACGCCGAATCTTTTGCGGAAGGCGAAGGAACCGAGGGTTTGACGGACAAGCTCGGAACGGGGAGTGATAATACCCTCAATAATACCGGCATTATTAGAGGAAAGATCTTCGGCAAAGACGGAAAGATCATCTTTGATCTCCCAACGGAAAGAGGAGGCCAGCTTATGCACCAGCTCCGGAGGACCTTCCACGGCTATGGTGTCGCCGTCGCGGATCAAGGCATCGGTGCCAGGTGCAAAATTCTTTACCCCCTGGGAGGCTATCGCCACAACAGTGGTGAAGTAATTCGCCCGGATCTCCAGGTCCCCTAGGGACTTGGGTCCGCCAAAGTCCTCCGGAACCTGCAGTTCATAAAGATGGCCGATATCCTGATAAGTCCTCTGCAGATTCTTTGACATAGGGCCGGTGGAAGCCTCTTCCCCCTGCCCGGACGGCAGAATGAATCTGCCCAGCAGGGCAAAGTAGGCAATAGCGGCAACAACCAGGAAAACGCCCATGGGAGTGACGTCAAAAAGCCCGAAAGGTTTCACATTCGGGTCCGCAATCTTCATCACATCGTTCAGCAGGATCAACGGGCTTGACCCGATGAGGGTCACACAACCGCCGATAATGGCACAGAATCCCATGGGCATCAGAATTCTTGAGACCGGGATGTTTGTCTGCTTGCAGATTCGTTTGGCCGCAGGCATGAACAGGGCTGCCGCGCCGATATTCTGCATGAAACTGGAAATAAAGGCAACGGTGCCGGCGATGAGCATCATGATCCGGCTCTCGCTGCGACCGGCAAACTTAAGAAGAACCCGGGCAAGGGAGTTCATGGCACCGGTCTTATCAAGCCCGGCACCTATGATAATAACCGCGATGATGGAAACAACCGCGTTACTGGAAAGTCCGCTAATCGCCTCTTTCGGCGTTACCAGGCCTAGAATTGGCAGGATAATCATCATAAGGATGCCGACGACATCAACCCGTACCCATTCAAATATAAACAGCAAAATTGCCAGTACCAGAACAGCCATCACTAAAATTATTGGCAAGCTCATTTTAATCCTCTTTTTAGAATATTCAACTCAAATAATCGTGCACTCTGCTGATTTTTTTAACTTTATTTGTAATGATAATCGTATATCAAGAACAGTAAGGAGGGGCGTTGGGATAATAGGACCTGAACCAGAATTCATCATTTGTTTTCCTGATTTCCCTGCCGGTAATTGAAAAACCAATGCTATGCATAAAAAAACCTCTGTAATTATCATTTGTTGGCAACGGGTTCCTCAGGTTTCATCTAACGAGTGCAACCGCTATGCCATGTTGGTTTTCTGTCTCCCCAAGTCCCCGGCCAAAATCTTGAATGAAGTGGGTCCGCAAAATGTCTCAACCGAGCAAACCGTTACCATGACCGTTTTGTTGCAAATTGAAATAGCATTTTTCCTGGAAGGTAATTATCTTCTAAAAAAATTCTCCCTTCATGATATTGAGATACAAGTGTTTGGAATTTCGGGAGGACGTGATACCAACATTGCCTTATGCAACGTTGCATAAGGCAGCAATAGTGCAATTTGCAATACAGGAATAGATACTGTAGTATATATATTATTTGTTATGAGAGCAAAAGACTTCTTGCGGCAAAGAAAACTCTTTCCTCTTTATACCCGGAGAAAATCTTTATGGGTGAAAATACCGATGGAAGCAGGCCTGCGGCCTAGAATTTGCTAACTTAACTCCAAAGCTGAAGTTAAGGCAACAAATTTAAAAAGAGAATGAAAGATGTTTCACTTTACTTTACGACAAAAAATGCTGGGCTTTTTCGTTTCGAATCTTGCATTTTTTATTTCATTAGGTGCGTTCCTTTATAATGATTTTGGAAAATTCAATGAGGATGTCACCATTCTTATTCGGGCCATCAGACTCAGCAACACCAGTCTTGAGATCAGGCGTTACGAGAAAAATTACATCATGCGCAGCGAGCTGGAAGATTTCCTGACGGCCCAGAAATATATCAATGAGGCTATTGAATATCTGGCATTTTTACAGAATGATATCAACAGGCCGAAACCTCAACTTGTCGGAAAAATCGAGACGAAACTCCAGCAGTACCGTTCAGCATTCAAGGCATTGAAAGACAACTGTGAGATATGCAGCGAACATGAAATAAAACTCTTAAACGATGGCCGTGAGCTCTTGCGGACATTAGGCAAGGAACTGATCGCCTTAAGTGATGAATTCGTTATTTTCGAACAGAACAAACTGAGCAGTTTTGTTCAGCATTTTCAGATACAGCTCTTTTTTTATCTTCTGCTGCTGGGTGTTTTCACTATTTTCACCACGGTTATGATATTCAAGACCCTGATCAGGCCGCTGAAAATGATCGAGGTTGCGGCTCATACCATTGCCAAGAATAGTTTTAAACCGCTGCCTCTTCCGGACAAAAAAGATGAACTGCATAGTGTCCTGCGCGCCTTCAATAAAATGGTTAAGGAAATTGAGGAACAGCAGGAACAGCTTTTCCAGGCAAAAAAACTGTCCTCCATCGGCACGCTGGCGTCCGGCACCGCCCATCAGCTCAATAATCCACTCAATAATATCTCCACCTCCTGCCAGATAGCACTTTCCGAACTCAAAGAAGGTGACTGCCAATTTATCGAGGGGTTACTTAAGAACATCGAACAGGAAACCCATCGGGCCAGCGAAACGGTCAAGGGATTGCTTGAGTTTTCCAGAGCTCAGACCTTCTCCATCCAGCCCGCATTTCTCGACGATGTCGTGGAGCGTGCCGTCCGTCTCGTTTCAAGCGATGTTCCGACGGATATAGCAATCAAAAAAGAGATTCCGGCAGATCTTGCCGTCAAAGTCGACATCCAGAAAATGACGGAAGCCCTGCTCAATCTGCTGTTAAATGCTCTTCAGGCAATCTCTGAACCTCCCGGCACCATCTCCATAACAGCTGCCGCGGACGCTGATAACAAAAATGCGGTTATCACTGTCCAAGATACGGGAACAGGCATTGATGAGAACAGTATCCAAAAAATCTTTGATCCGTTCTACACCACCAAAAATGTTGGCAAAGGAACAGGCCTGGGCCTGGCGGTCGTTTATGGCATCATCAAAAAGCATAGCGGCACGATCAAGGTTGAAAGCAAGTTAGGGCAGGGTACAAAATTTATCATCACATTGCCCCTTGCCTTTGAAAAACCCAAATCACTCGAATCTTAACCCGACATAAAAAAATGCAAGAAGACAAAGCAATACGCATACTTGTAGTTGATGATGAGATTATCAATCTGCAGAATATCCATCACGTTTTAACCAAGGAGGGTTATCACGTTGAAACCGCCTCCTGCGGCAATGAGGCGGTGGAAAATATTAGCCACAACCAATTTGACCTGATCATAACCGATCTGAAAATGCCCGACATTGATGGTGTTCAGGTAATGAATATTGCCAAGGAAATGCAACCTGATGCCGAGGTGATCATCATAACAGGCTACGCCACGGTGAATTCTGCGGTGGAGGCAATGGCGGAAGGCGCGTTTTACTACATGGCCAAACCGATTAAACTCAACGAGCTGCGCGCCCTGGTCAAAAAAGCCCTGGAAAAGACCCTACTGAGAAATGAAATATCCCGTCTCAAGCAGCATATCATGTCAAAAAAGGGGGTTACCCAGTTTGTCGGGCAAAATCCCGCTGTTCTGAAGCTCAAGGATAATATTGCCCAGGTTGCCCATCTCGACTGTAATGTTCTCATCATCGGTGATACAGGCACCGGCAAGGAACTCGTTGCCCGCACCATTTATGAACTGAGTCCCAGGGCCAACAAACGCTTTCTACCGATCAACTGTGGGGCATTGACCGAAGAACTCATGCTGAACGAACTCTTCGGCCATGAAAAGGATGCCTTTACCGGAGCATCCAAATGGCGCAAAGGCCTTCTCGAATCGGCTGACGGCGGCGTGGTGCTGCTCGATGAAATTGGGGAAATGCCTTTGAACATGCAGGTCAAACTGCTGAGGGTCCTGCAGGAAAAAAAGATCATCAGGGTGGGAGGCACCAAGGAAGTACCGGTTGATGTCCGCGTCCTGGCTGCCACCAACAGGGACCTGCAGGAAGAGGTGCAGCGGGGCCGGTTCCGCCAGGATCTCTATTACCGGCTCAACGTGGTGTCGCTCCATATCCCCCCTCTGCGGGATCGCAAGGATGACATCCCGCTCATTGTCCACCATTTTCTGGCAAAATATCCTGCGCCCGAGGGGAAGATAAAATCCATTGAGCCAAAGGCGCTTGACATGCTGCAGGATTATGAATACCCCGGCAATGTCCGTGAACTGGAAAACATCATTGAGAGAACCTTGGCCTTGTGTGGTGAACCGGAAATCAAGGCCTATCACCTGCCGCCGGAATTCGGCACCCATCAGCTCCATTTCACCACGGCAGCCAAGGCGGATAAGCCGGCGCAGACCCTGGAGAATCACGAGCGCGACTATATCATGTCGGTTCTGAAGAGCGTGGACGGCAACAAAAGCCAGGCTGCCAAGATCATGAGCATCGACAGGGTATCACTGTGGCGCAAATTAAAAAAATATGAGGAAAGCGGTTTTAGTATCGACGAATATCTGCAGAAAAAATAGCTGCCCTCCCCGCCTCTTAACCATCCTGCTGCAGCGCATGACACATCAGACAGCCGCGTCATCCTCCTTCTACATTTCCACCTTTCCGGGAAAGGCCGGACAGCACGTATCATTGGCGGTATCAGCCGTTCATTCGATGGTTTCTGTTATGCCTTTGACTGGCCAATTGAGAAGAGCACAACCGCTATGATGGCCATTGCAATAGCGACTTTGTGATAAACATTCACAGGCTCTTTCAACCAGAACATGCCAACAATTATTGTTGTTGTGATGATTGATATCACGGCATAGAGCGCATACTGAGAGGCGCCGTACCTCGAATAGAGAAGATTAAAACCAAGATAGGTCAAGAAAAGCCCAACCCCTGATAAAAGCAGAGCTTTCCAGTTCTCTTTTACCGTGTTCCCTATTCCTAACACGCCAACCAGTGGTGCGAAGAGAAGAGAGAGGAGAACTGCTACGAGAGCAGACAAACTGACGAACAGTAAGCCATTTCCCATACCAGCTGATCTCTTTTGGCCAAGCGCGAACATTGCATTTCCAACAGCAGCTATGGTTGCAAAAACAATTGGAAGTAAGCTCTTCATATTATCTCTTGAGGGGCATACCGAACAAGCTCAGCCGCACCGCTTTATGGCGGCGGTTGGAGCGCCTTGTTGATCAGCCTTGGTCACGTGCCTGCCTTGTGCCCTGTAGTTCGCGTATTTGGATGGTAAAGGAGCAACCCCATTGCCGCGAGAGCCGCGAACGATGCTCCAGCAATAAACGTGGCCGAGGCGCCGAATACGCTCCATAATGACCCGGCAATGACACTTGCCAGCAATAGCGCCCCACCACTTGCTAGATAAAAAATCCCGAAGGCCGTACCGCGAAGCTCAGCAGGTGCAGTATCGGCAACCAGTTTCGAGAGCAATCCTTGGGTAAACGCCATGTGCAGGCCCCAGAATGCCGATCCAAGGAATGCGAGCTCAGGCGACGCAGCTATCGCCAACATGACATCAGCGGCGATGAGCACCCCAAGTCCGAACAGTAGAAGCGTTCGCGCCGAAAACCGGTCAGCTGCCGAGCCTGCTGGATAGGCGAATATTGAATAGACAATATTCATCACAATCATGATCGTGGGCACGTAGCCGACAGCAAGCCCAACGTCCTGGGCACGGAGAAGCAAAAATGCCTCACTGAAACGAGCGAGGGTAAAGATTGCTCCGAGCGCGACGACTAGCCAATACCGCAGGGGCAGGCGCTTGGCATCAGCCAATGTCAGGTGATTCCTAGGATCGGCGGCATGGTCCGAGGAGTCTGGTTCGTGCACCGCAACGATCAGCAGAAACACTGCGACAAACGCCGGCACGACCGCTACCCACAACACGGCTTTGATGTCGTTCGCGAGCCAAATCATGAATGTGAACGCGAGGAGCGGCCCAACAAAGGCTCCAACCGAATCGAGCGACTGGCGCAGACCGTAGGCCGCGCCCCAAAGGTGCGGTGGTGCGAAATCGGCGACCAAAGCGTCACGTGGCGCACCGCGAATGCCTTTACCGATGCGATCGACAAAGCGTGCGCCGAACACCCACCCAATCGTTGTCGCAAGTGGGAATATAGGCTTGGTCATGGCACCCAGTGCGTACCCAACAACCGCGAGCAACTTGCGTTTCCCGAAGTAATCGCTGATCGCGCCCGAAAACACCTTCGTAATCGCAGCGGCTCCTTCAGCCACGCCTTCGACAATTCCAATCGTGACCATGGATGCACCGAGCACCGTAGTCATGAATATCGGCAAGAGGCTGTGAACAAGCTCGGATGAGATGTCCATGAACATCGAGACAAATCCAAGCACCCAAATGCCTCTCGGCAATCTGCGATAAAAGCCCTTGGTGGAAGCTATCGACTCAGGATTACTTGGTTGTGACGAGGTCATCAGTGCTGTTTTCTGCGCTACCCAACGTCATTTTTTGAGCTGCCGGCCACTAAACCTAGCAGGAAACCCACCCGCAGATATTCCGGTCAGCTCGAAAAAACTGGTTCGGCGTTCTTGTTGATTGGTATTTTGGGAAGCTGACCGCAGACTTGCATGCGATAATTTTCCTTTGAGATGTAATTGGCGTAATGAGGAATACCAACAATTTGAAACTCCTTGCACAGATTTCTTTTCGCTATCTTCTCAGCGTCTTTTCCGAATGTGACGAGAACCGGGTTGGAAAACCCGAGAAACTCAATTTCCTCGCGGAGTTTCCTTATATTGTCTCGCTCAAAGTCTTTGTTGCTTCTCAGAAAACTCATCAGCCTTCCCGATACCTTTTCTTCAAAGTCCTTGAGGATATCTGTCATGTAGGAACCCCAATAGCTCGTATCCTTGAGAGCGTATCGGATCTTGAAGTCGGTGGCCATCGGCCTAGGATCATGGAAATTGCCAAGGGGGCGTTCAATCCTTCGCGAAATATTCAGCCCAAGTAGAATCGAATTACCATGTAACGTTTTGAGAAGGCTCGGATTCAAATCCGGATTCAATACTGACAGGTTATCGATATTGTCCTTTGGATTCTTTACTTCGTCCGCCCATATTGCCCAGCTCGCAAAATGGCCAAAGCGTTCACGTATATCGACAAACTTTTCGATGCTGATCATTCTTTGCGCCTATCATATATTTTGCCTGGAACCAGTTATCAGCTAGACGGATAATCATAACAGAGTTTTATTTACCCGGCCAACTCGAAAAGCAAATTGACGCAACATGCAGGTATCACTGCATTTAATATAAGACTAATATGCAATTCACGTAATATATAATCTGAAACGACTACTATGCGGTTCGCGGATTAGTCACTATCGACTTGCTGCCATATGCTGGACCCGTATGTCCGGCAGGCAGATGAAATTTCCACGGCCAAAAGAAAATTACGTTTCAGCCAGCGAATAGGCACCTTCCTGCTGGTGAATCGCCCCCTTTGGCGTGAGAACACTCGAGTAGAGATAAAAGCTGTCAACCTGAAACTCCGGCAGGGAAAAAAGGGCGTTGCCGGAGAGAAAATTGGTCAGCCTGACCAGTGGGGTTTCCTTGAGCCTGGCGATGGTGATATGGGGTGAGAAATTTCGCTTTTCCGCCGGGATGCCCAGCTGGGTAAGCTGCCGGTCTACCCTTTTTCGCAACTGCAGCAGCAGCTCGGATTTTTCCATGCCCACCCAGAGAACCCTCGGCTCCTTTCTGGACGGGAAATACCCGAGCCCCTGCAAACGCATGGGGAACCCTTTGGCTTCCACGTTTTCCAGATCCTCGCGAATTTCCCGGAAAAGGCCTCCATCCACCTCGCCGATAAAGCGCAGGGTGAGATGCAGTTGGTCCGGGGGCACCCATTTGGCCCCGGGCAGGCCGAAACAGATGCGGCCGAGTTCATCTTTAATATTTTCAGGCAAATCAACAGCCACAAAGAGCCTTATCATACCCTCACCTGACTTTGGTTCATCTTTATTTAAGGATAGGTACTACTCAGACAATTTGGTTGGTCACGTAACGAAATACTAACAAACCAGAGGGGAGTAATGCAAATGATATCATGGGCTGACGGACAAGGAAGCGGTGAAAAACCAGGGGGTTAAAAAAGGAGGAGGCCCCGGGAGGGAGAACTCCCGGGGCCTGAGGGTTGAGAACACTTTGCCTATTTGCCGATACCTGATGGTTGACCCCAGCATCTAGGACTTTGGAGGAATCACTGACTCTTAGGAGGAGAGTCAAACACCAAAGGAGAAAGGTGTTAAGCCGCTTGCGGCTTTTGTCCTTTTTATTAAGCAATACACATACCACACTGTACCCCCTTAATGTTTTTTCTCCATAACAAATTGTAATCACAACAATTTAAGACAATATTCCTCCCTGAGCCAGGCAGGCGAGTAGGAAATTAACTGGCTTATATTGGGCAAATCACCGCATTGAATCTCCGGATTTGGTTAAATGACCCAAACCAAAAAAACACTGTTACTTTCGGCAAAAAAGCCTTGCAGGAATCAAGCAGGTTGACAAGTGTCAGGCGATAGAATAATTTTAGAGATTGCTTTTTTCTATTTCCGTCGGAGACAACAATGCCCCATGAAATAAAAGGTTCAGCTGCAGGCCTGGTCTGTGTTGCCATTGCCCGGCCGGATATCGACACGGCCATCCAGGCGGCATTACAGGCCAAGCCCCACGCGGATGTCATTGAAATCAGGCTGGACAGCCTGACTGCGCCAGCCATCGAGCCCTTTACCCAGGCGCTTGACACCCCCCTGCTCTTCACCAACCGGCCCCTTTGGGAAGGCGGACAGTGCAGAGCTCCTGAAGAAAATCGGCACGGCCTGCTCTTGCAGGCCGTGCGAGGAGGGGCAGCCTATGTGGATATCGAACTCAACAGCGATCAGGCCGCGGTGCAACTCCTCTGTGATGCGGCCAAAAAGACAATGCAAACCCGGGTGATCATCTCCTGGCACAATTTCAGCGAAACACCAGGTGTCGCCGCGCTCAATGATATTTTTGTCCGGCAGCGAGATTCCGGCGCCCATATCGGTAAAATCGTCACCATGGCCCATGATTTCAGCGATGTGCTCCGGGTCCTGCAGCTGCAGGAGCAGGCCCACCTACAGGGGTTCCCGCTTATCGCCTTCTGCATGGGAAGGGCCGGCATGATCAGCCGGCTCGCTACCTTGGAGCTGGGAGGATTCATGACCTATGCCGCCCTCAATGAAGAGGAGGCCACGGCCCCGGGCCAGCTTGCCGCAGCCGATCTGTTCAATTGCCTGAAGAGCTTCTCCCATGCAGATTAACGGCCGCACCGTCATCCACGGCATCATGGGTAATCCGGTGAGCCACAGCCTCAGCCCGGCCATGCATAACAGTGCCTTTGCCGCCCTGGACCTGAACGCCGCCTACGTGCCCTTTCCGGTCAGCGATGTGGCTGCGGCCATGGCCGGCTTCAGGGCCCTGGGCATCAGAGGGGTGAGCGTCACCATCCCCCATAAGCAGGCGGTGATCGCCCTGCTCGACAACATTGACCCGGTGGCGGCAAAAATCGGGGCAGTGAACACCCTGGACATTCAACATGGCAGGATCATTGGTCATAATACCGATTGGTTGGGCGCCAACCGGGCTCTGGCGGAAAAAACCGCTCTGCCCGGTAAAAAAGTGCTGATACTGGGGGCGGGGGGCTCGGCCCGGGCCATCGGCTTCGGTCTGCTGGAGGCGGGCGCGCAAATCATGCTGGCCAGCCGGACGGCCGCAAAGGGTATTGAGTTGGCCGAGACCCTGGGCTGCCCCTGGCATGCTTTGGAGGAAATTGCCGATCTCGCCGCGGATTGCCTGGTGAACGCCACCTCGGTGGGCATGGCCCCACACACCGAGGCCAGCCTGGTGCCGCAAGCATGCCTTCCCCGCTTTACCGTGGTGATGGATATCGTCTATGCCCCCCAGGAAACGAAACTGCTTAGCGAGGCCAAAGAGGCCGGCTGCCAGGTGGTAAACGGCCTGGCCATGCTGCTCTACCAGGGCGTGGCCCAGTTTGAGCTGTGGACCGGTAGACAAGCCCCCATAGATATCATGCGGGACAGCCTGCTGGCCGCCCTGGCGGCAAAATAAAACTTAACGACGCAACTCTACCTATGATAGAAATAAAACCTGCTCAACATATCGACGCCATAATCACGGTGCCCGGCTCCAAAAGCATCACCCAGCGGGCGCTGATCGCCGCGGCCCTGGCCGACGGCAACTCCACCCTGCTGACCCCGCTGGCCAGCGAAGACACCGCCTATACTTCCGCCGCCCTGAAGGCCATGGGCATCGCCATCACCCCAGCGGACGACCAGTGGACGGTGAACGGCACCGGCGGCCGCATCAATACCCCGGACCAGGAGATATTCTTAGGCAACAACGGCACGGCCACCCGTTTTCTCACCTCGGTTGCGGCGCTCGGCCACGGCATCTTCACCATTGCCGGGGAAAAGAGAATGGAGGAACGGCCCATTGCCCCCCTGATGCAGGCACTTAGCGGCTGGGGAGTCGACATTGTCAGCATCAAGGGCACAGGCTGCCCGCCTTTGCGAATTGCCGCGGACGGCATCCAGGGCGGCAAAACCACCCTGCCGGCAGGCAAGAGCAGCCAGTACCTCTCCTCCCTGCTGCTCGTCGCCCCCTACGCCCGGAACAAGGCCATCCTCACGGTCGAGGGTGATGTGCCCTCCAAGCCTTACGTCACCATGACGATGGCGGTGATGCGTTCGTTTGGCATCCATGTGACGGCCAGCGACAGCCTGAACCACTTTGAAATCAGCCAGGGCAGCTACCAACCGCAGACCTACCAGGTTGAGGGGGATGCCTCCAGCGCCTCCTATTTTTTCGCCGCCGCGGCGATCACAGGCGGCACTGTCACGGTCACCAATGTGCCCGAGGTTTCCCTACAGGGCGACACGGCGCTGGTGAACATGCTGGAGAAGATGGGCTGTACGGTGATCTACGGCAACGGCATCACGGTCACCGGCCCCAAAAAGCTGCGCGGCATCGAGGTGGATATGGGCGACTGCCCGGATGTGGCCCCCACCTTGGCGGTGGTGGCGTCACGGGCCAGGGGCCGCACGGTGATTAAAAACATCGCCCACCTGCGCATCAAGGAGTGCGACCGCATCAATGCCATGGCCACCGAACTGAGTAAACTCGGGGCCAGGGTTGTGGAAGAAGAGGATGCGCTCATTATCGAAGGCCTGGATCCCGATGTTCCCATGCAGGGCGCCGAGATCGAGACCTACAATGATCACCGCATCGCCATGTGTTTCGGGGTGGCCGGCCTGGTTGTGCCGGGGATCAGGATCACCAATGAAAAGTGCGTGGCCAAATCATTTCCCGATTATTGGGACCGATTCGCCCTGCTGTATTAAGGGCAGACAAAATAATCTTTATTACAGCCAGTTAACTCTGTGGGCTTTGTGCTCTCTGTGGTAAATTTCAGTTTTTCAAATCGACCAACAAGCTGCCCTTAAATCGTCCGCACCTGTACGGTTTCGATGAATTTGCCGCCCACCAGGATATCGGAAAGCACGATAACCCGATCGCCGGCCTTGATCATTCCCTTGCCCTGCAGCTGTTCAACGGCGCGCTGGATGGAGACCTCCGGGTCCTTGGAAAAATCGATCCTGAAGGCGTGAATCCCCCAGTACAGCCCCAGCCTGCGCCGCACATGGGTGGTATTGGTGAAGGCGAGAATCGGGGCCACCGGCCGGCATTTGGATAACAGGACCGCCATCAGGCCCCGCCGGGTAAAGACCAGAATCCCCTTGGCCTGAAGATTGTTGCTCAGGATGGCGGCGCTTCTGGCAATCTCCTCTTTGGGATTATTGGTGGCCTTCACCCGCACCCTGGTGTCCAGCCCCATCTGTTTTTCAATCCGCCGCGCCACCGCGTCCATGACCTCCACGGCCTTACATGGATGTTTCCCGGTCGCTGTCTCGCCTGACAGCATGACGGCGTCTGTTCCCTGCAGCACCGCATGGTAGATGTCCGTCACCTCCGCCCGGGTCGGGGTGGGATTGACAATCATGGATTCAAGCATATGGGTGGCCACCACCACCGGTTTGCCGGCCGCCCTGCACTTGCGGATGATCTCATCCTCCAGCAGCGGCACCTCTTCATAGGGCAGCTCGGCTCCCAGATCACCCCGGGCGATCATGATACCGTCCGTCACATTGATGATCTCATCCAGATGGGGAATGGCCTCCGCACTTTCAATCTTGGCCAGAATATCAATGGGCGCTTTCATTTCCTGCAGATACAGCTGCAGCTCCTCAATGGCCGCAGCACTGCGCACAAAGGAAAGAGCAATGAAATCAACGTGGTTTTCAATGCCGAAGTTGATATCCTGCCAGTCCTTGTCGGTAATGGACGGCAGATCGGCGCTCTTGCCGCGGATATTGATATGGCGCCTTGAGGTCAGCACGCCGTTGTCAAGACAGATGCAGCAGACATCCCTGGCGGTGACCTCCTTGACCAGCAGGCTGATCATGCCGCCGTCAATCAGCACCGTATCGCCGAATTCCACCTCGCTGACAAAGCCATCATAGCTCACCTCGACACAGTTTTCCTCAAGCTCCGCCTGACGCCTGATGGTCAGGGTCAGAACAGCTCCCTTCTTGAGCACCAGGTCCCGTTTAACATCCCCGGTCCGCACCTCGGGTCCCTTGGTGTCCAGCAGAATGGCAATGGTGGTGCCGAACTTGCGGTTGAGCCGCTTGATGCTGTGGATGACATGCTGGTGCCACTCAAGCGATCCGTGGGACATATTGAGGCGCGCTACGTTCATGCCTTTTTCCGCCAGCTTTTTCAGCTTATCAAATGAAGCCGTAGTGGGACCGATGGTACAGATGATTTTTGTTTTACGCACGCCTGACGCCTTGTATGCAAAAAAAATTGCCGTTATTCGGCAAGAATGAAATCCGTGATATAGAGATTTTCCAGCATCTCCCGGCCCACCGTGGAGGTCGGTGTCTCACCGTAATCATGGCCGGGCCAGATGATGGTCTCTGCCGGCAGTACGATCACCTTTTCCTTCAAGGAATTGATGAGCGTGTCAAGGGAGCCGCCGGTCAGATCGGTACGGCCCACATCCCCGACAAACAGGGTATCGCCGGTAAAAAGATTGCCCTCGACCAGAAAACAGACGGATCCGGGAGTATGGCCCGGGGTGTGAATCACCTTGATCCGCAGATTGCCCACCTCAAGCACCTGTCCATCCTGCAGTCTGATATCGGCAGGGGCAGGCGCGGGCAGGCCGAGTTCCTTTTCTGATTTTTCCCGGACATCAGCGGCTGCAAAAAAGATGTCATCCGCCTCATGCATGCACACCGGCACCGAGAAAATCATCTGCAGCTTTTGATTGGCCAGCACATGGTCGGCATGGCCGTGGGTGTTCAGAATATAAACAGGTTCCACCCCTTCGTCCCGCACCATCTTGACGATCCTCTCCGCTTCTCCGCCGGGGTCGATCAGCACCGCTTTTTTGGTTTGTGCGCAGGCCAGCAGATAGGTGTTCACCTTGTAGGGGCCGATGGCTGTCTGCCTGATGATCACATTTGTTTGCATGACTTACTCCTTTTCCCGGGAAACTACAAAGGATGAGCGCAAGAGTTCTTACTTTTCATCCAGCGCCTTTCTGACCAGCCGGGCCAGTTCGTTCTGCTCAAATGGTTTCATGGCAAACAGCCGGATACCCATCTCCTGTACTTTTTCGGCATTGACCACAGAGCTGTAGCCGGTGCAGAGAATGACGGGCATATCCGGCCGGATGGCCAGGATCTTGCCGGCAAGCACCGTACCCGGCATGGCGGGCATGGCCTGGTCGGTTAACAGCAGATCAAAACTGTACGGGCTGGAGCGCAATATCTCCCAGGCCTCCAGGCTGCTGGTCATTGCAGTCACCTGATAGCCCAAGGCCTCCAGCACTGATTTCTCATATATGACAATAGGCGCTTCGTCATCAACCGCAAGAATTCTCTCATGGCCTGCGGGAATGTCGCTCGGTGTCTCATATGCTGCCCGGCACACCTCTTCCGTGGCAACAGGAAAGTAAACACGGAAGACCGAACCACTGCCGACCTCACTTTCAACCTTGATCATGCCGCCGCAGTCGTGGACAATCCCATGGACCACGGCCAGACCGAGCCCTGTTCCCTTGCCGAACGCCTTGGTGGTGTAATACGGCTCGAAAATCCTGGGCATGGTAGTTTTATCCATCCCCTGCCCGGTGTCACTGACAGTGAGTTCGATAAAAGGACCAGGGGAGACGTTGAGTTCGCTCTCCACATCACCCGCGTTCAACTCTTTTCGCTTCAGGCTTACCGTCAGTATTCCAGGCTCATTTTCCATGCCCTGCAGGGCATTGGTGCACAGATTGATCATCACCTGCTGCAGCTGGGAAGGATCAGCCAGGATAGCGCCGCAATCCTTGTCGATATCCTGCCGGATCTCTATTGTCGTCGGAATGGAAGCCCGTAACAACTTAAGGGATTCATTGATGATCAGGTGCGGCGCCATCGGCACAATTTTATAGTCACCTTTCCGGCTGAAGGTGAGAATATGCTTTACCAGATCCCTTGCCCGCAGCGCTCCCTTAATCACCTGTTCGATATCGGCCAGGGAGGCGGCGCCCGTTTTAATGCCCTCCCGCACCAGCTCGGCGTAGCCAAGGACTGCTGTCAGTATATTATTGAAATCATGGGCAATGCCACCAGCCAGGGTACCGATGGCCTCCATCTTCTGGGCCTGCCGGAGCCGCTCTTCAAGCCTGCCCCTCTCCTCCAGATCTTTGCGGGCATTGGCCAGGTCATGCAGGCTCATCAGAATACTCAAGGGCCGGCCATCCTTATCACGGATCACCTTCACCGTTATCTCAAGGGGCCGGCCGGCAGGATTATCAGGATGGTCAGCCTCCATGGTGATAATCGCATCACACATCTGCTCCTGGGCAAGGCAGACCGGGCAGGGCTCATCCTCTCCTGCGGGATGGACAATTTCGGTGATATGCCGGCCCACGGCTGTCTCCGGCGTGCTGCCGGTCAAACTGTAAAAGGTTTTGTTGGCGCGCAACAGCCGGCGTTTGGGGTCAAGCAGGTAGATGCCGTCATCCGAGGCATCCATGGCGGCCGCCCACTCCATGGAGGACTGCTCCATGGCCTGTTCAGCCTGCCGACGTTCGGAGATGTTGCGGGCGATGCCGAGGATAACCTGGCGTTCGTCAAGCATCAGCTTGCCGATATGAATCTCCACCGGAAAAAGCGAGCCGTCCTTGCGCCGATGCATGCTTTGCCTCAGGATAGTGTGCTGATATGACAGCGTGCCCCACAGGTTCTTGCTATCGGTTGCCAAGGAGAATTCCGGATCGACATCCGTTATGCTCATCTGCAGCAGTTCCTCATGGGAATAGCCCAGGGACCTGCAGGCCTCTTTGTTAACATCAATCAGATGACTTTCCATATCGCTGACAAATATGGCGTCTGTGGCCCGGTTGAGCAGGGTGCGGAATTTTTTTTCACTCAGGCGCAGCGTCTCGGCGATGCGCGCCTGCTCCTGCATGGAGCGATTAATGAGCCAGTAAAGAAGCACTCCGGTGATGGCGATAAAGGTCCAGCCCTTATAGATGGCAATAAGAGTGAGTTGTTGGTGGTTCGAGACAAAGGCAAAGAGAATTCTATCGGAAAAGAGGATCCACAGCGCCCCGAAAAAAACATAGATCAGGGTGATCCTGAGTGAAACGGATATTTCCGTCTTTTCTTTCTTGTCTTTTTTATGTTCCATAACCGACTTATCCGGACACCACGTATCAGGGCCAGTGTTTCAGAAATTTAGGGGCCGGGGCGAAATAACCATTACTTCTCTGACCATTTTGCAAGAGGCTCGGTAGTTATTTTTTTTTCAGCGGCTCGCCGCATCCTAGCTCCTCAATCGGATTGTTACCAGATTCAGAATAGCACAGGAGGGGCTGAGAAGGGAAAGACGAAAATAAAATTATCGGAAAATTCGGGGTAAGCCCGGCGCACGCCGCTCACTCCTGGGTCGCACAGCGAAGCGAAAAATCCTGCAGGGACTTGAGATACTCCTCCGAGCGATCCAGATAAAAGGACAGGGCCCGGGAGAATTTTTTGCCCAGCACGCCGTCGACGAACAGCTGGCTGATCTGCCTCTGCTGCTCAAGAATGAGCTGGGAGGCAACCATGATCCGCCGCTCTTCCGGAGACATGGATTTCATGATAGAGCAGAGTGTGCTGGCGGCCCGAGGCTGATACATCCAGATATACAGCAGATCCAGGGCGTTGATGATGACGATCTTGCCCAGATCCGGATTCTTTTCCGCCACGGCCTCCATGAATTCCTTGGGCGACTCGAGCATCTCGAGAACATCGGCCTCCGGGAACAGGGTCTCCAGTACGGCATAGGTTTCAAACACCTGGGCGATCTTGGCCGCATAATCCATGGAGCGGAAGCGGATATTGTTGAACCGGTCGGCCAGCCCCTCGATGAAGCCGGCCACGCAGTCCGAGGCCAGCTTGGAAATCACCGCAGCCCACTTCTGCAGGATGTCGTTGACAACGGCCACATCTGTGCCGCCGAGCATCCAGCCGATCACTCCGTGGAACAGGACGGCCAGCGGAATGGAGAGGATGCTGCGGAAAAAATTCCCGTACACCGCCGCCTTGGGCAGCCCCCGGAAAATATTATGGCCTGAGATGTAGACCCCGTTGGCCAGGGCCATGACCGAATAGAGGGCAACCGGATTGCTGCCGGCGGTGATACCGAAAATCTGGTCGAGTATCAGGGTCTTGACCAGCAGATCGAGCAAAGGCACGGAGAAACCGGTAAAAAGCAGCGAATAGGACAATCGGTCCCAGCTCACATACTCCTTCCATTTCAGCAGGGGCGAGCGGGTGATGCCGCCGGCGCCGAGCACCGACTGGATGATATTGCGCAGCCCCGTGATGCCGAACCAGATGAACGCACCGAAATAGGCGAGAAACCACCAGTCTTTGGTCAGGGCGAAGGTGGCAAAGGCGGGAATGAAGCCGATGAGGATCTTGAGTCCGTTTTTCAGGTAGTTGTTCAGATAGCCCAGGGGAATTCTCCGCTGCCTGGCCTCATCGCCCCGGGCCTCAAGGGACAGGCCGTTATCCTGCCCCGTCTGCATCCACCCCAGAGTGGCCACATTGCCGTCCGGTTCCATATGGGTGGAATAGGCCTGGATCACCCAGTCCTTCTGCCGCTCGTAGCCGAAATTCAGCCCGGAAAAGACCGGCCCCAGGGCGCATGAGGGAGTTGAAACGCTGGTCTTGTGCTCCCAGGGGACGCTCTGGTCCAGAAGTCTGTGGTGATTTCTCCTGGGAATGAAAGTCACCTGCAGATGGGCGGTAATGCGCACGGGAATATTCCAGCGGCCGGGCTGCTGTTTGCGCTCCAGGTCCCGCCTCGCCGCCCGCGGCAGGGTGTCCTTCATTACCAGCCCCATGCCGTAGCGGTGCCGGGAACTGCCGGTGGAATCGCTGCCGATACGGGATTTAAGCAGGGTATTCTTATAAAACCCCTGCAATGTCGGCATGTTGTGCAATATGGCCGTGAGTTTTTTTCTTCTCTGTTCCGCATCGCTGACCGGGGGAGCGGCCTCGCTCACGTCACGGAGAATCTTCTGGATAACCCGTTTGAGGTGAATGACGTTGCCCTGATTGATCGCCAGCTGCAGGCTGTTGATCTCGGCGTAATGGAGTGCCTTGCCGGTGGTATAATCCTTCAGATTGAAAATCTCCAGGTGAGTGATCTTTCCCCGGCAGTCATAAATAAGCTCCAGCACATCGGCCGGGCTGAGACCGCTCAGATTCAGAGTGATGCGGGAGCCGGAGTGAAGGCTTTCCAGCCGGGTGAGAAGCTCCTCAGGGGAGAGCCGGAGCATACCCGGCACATCGGGATCATCATTGGGGGCGAAGGGATTGTGGATGCCGGGATTTTTTCCCGGCTGCAGAAAACTCTCGATGATGGCATCCGGGTCCAGGGTGTTCATGATCTCTACCGCGTGGGTGATGCGCAGTCGCTCTTCCGAATCCGCTCCGGCCCAGCTTTCCCGGAATCCTGCCACCTGTTCCCGCATGGCAGGCAGCATATGATTGAAAATATACTTGGCAAGATGCAGCAGCGAGGGCTGGCCTGATCCGACAAAGGCGAAAAAGTCCTCCCGCTTGAAGGGGGCGAGGTTGATGCCGTAGGCCTCGTTGATCACCGGCCGATGCCTGCTGTTGAACTCCTTGAACACATCAAGCACATATCGCCGCTGGTATTCCGACACATTGCGTCCTTCGTCCATCAAGGCCCTGGCCGGACCTTCGTTGATAAACTTGAGAAAGTCCTTCTTGTCAGCAAAGCCGCGGGGCGCCCAGATGAGCTTGACATAGCGGCCGCGGAACCTGGCGGAAAATTCTATGCCGATCCTGACGGCGATGCCCATGACCTCGGCCGATTCCAGCAGTTCCGCCGCCACCTCCACGTTGATGAAGTTGTAGTAGATCACCGTCAGGCGGCGGATGCCCTTGATCCAGGCGTCCATGATCAGGTGGGTCGGCGACTTGCGGCCTTTTGTGTTGGCGTCATGCACATGGTCGTCGAAGGCGATCTGATTCCATTCCTCCGGCATCTCGATCAGATGGTATTTGTTCAGCTGACTGCGGATAAAACGAGGCTTGCCGAAGGTGGCGGTACGGAAATCCCTGGCCAGCTTGAGCTGCCGCAGATAATCCCCCTGGGAGCGGACCAGCTCCTTCATGATCTCCAGCAGAATCCGGGCGGTATTGCGGCGCAGCATGCTCTGGGAGCTGCAGAGCACCTCATCGCGCAGGCAACGAAGTGCATTCTGTCTGTCGTCGGCCTTGCCCGCCTCCAGCGAACCGAGCAGATGGATGACCGCATAGGCGATGCGCAGGCCCATGGAGGCGGTCATTTCCTTGATGCCATGCGGGTGGAGATAGGGAATCAGCAGATTTTTGACGTGCTTGTGGGCCTCATCCCTATTGAGAACATCATTAACGATATTCAACAGGACATAGTCGTTCTCGTCGAAAAAAAACCTGGATAACCTTTTATTTTTAATCATCTCACCCTAGCGTGAAAAAATGATGGAATTTATCTTCATGTCAGGCAGTTACACAAATTGTCAGATCAATCCACTCCCCTTTCATATTTGATAGCCCATCTGTCATGATCGGGCAATATTTAAATGGCGTCAACAGCATGCTGCCGCAAGATTTAAATCGCGGAAAGTCCTGGGATAATGGGAGAAAGGGGGCTTGCCCGGCAAGTGGTGAGGGCCGGAGGAAAAAACTGCGGGGTTGTTGACTTTGCCGTTGCCGATTCAGCTGGGAAAGGGTGGGATGTTGTTGCAGAAAGGCCTTCACAGGAAAGCGGCTGCCTGTTCGACATCCTCAACAAGTTCATCAAC
The DNA here is from genome assembly GCA_018897105.1 of Pseudomonadota bacterium. Classification (GTDB taxonomy): domain Bacteria; phylum Desulfobacterota; class Desulfobulbia; order Desulfobulbales; family SURF-16; genus SURF-16. The sequence continues at coordinate 28,073 of JAHILF010000075.1, read as the reverse complement.
AGTATCATACCAGACGCTTGCCCCCTGGGAAAAATGCATGAAAACATTGTTCATGCCGTCCGGTATATAGGGGAAAAGCTTCTGGAGATTAACCACCCGGTTTCGGGACAGCAGGGATAGATCATCCGGGGTAATCGTATCCAGCACCTTCTGGCCGAGCCTGGGGTCGTCAAAAATTTCCTGGGGCTGATAATTTCCCCTGACGACCAGATACATCAGCAGATTGCCCAGCTCAAAGAGATCCAGGGCAAAGGGGCGCTCCGGCAGGTAGAATTCATAGTCAAAATCAATCCAGCGGAAGGTGCCCGTGTCATACTCCACCAGGATGTGATCCCGACGAATATCCCCGTGGCGGAAACCGGCGTGGTGCAGAAAGCTGATGGCCTTGGCGCACTCGATATATTCCTTGAGGATGCCGGGCAGATAGGAGGCAAAATACTCCTCGTGGGAACATTCATGGCGATAGATATGCTTGTCAAGCCTGCGGCCGCTGATGATATCAAGGATCCGCACCAGGTTGCCCGCCTCATCCTCCACTGCCTTTCCCTTCATGAACCGCGCATGGTCCGCGGTCAATTCCAGGATTCTCGCCTCTTTTTCCGGGCTGCGGTAACAGGGGATGGTGAAACTGCCCACGGAAACGGAAAACACCTCATGAAAGACAAGCTTCAGGATGTGCGAGACCCCGCTTTCCAGGTCAACAACCTTCGGCACCCACTGCTTGGGCTGGTCATCCACCCCGAAGCGTCCCTCAACCGTATAGCCGGTTACCAGAAAATAGCGGTTATCGGCCACAATGACATCCCCGTAGTCAATGGAGCTGAAGTTTGAGGTATCCTCATAGACCCTGGGCTTGCGCCGGATGGAGCTGCTTACCGGGTGGGCCTTGTAGAGTGAGACAATATGTTGCGGGATATCCTCGAGGGTTTTAGGCATTGACGTACCTGCAACGGCTGCGGTCAAGAGACAACCCACACGGTAAATTCATGGCTTTCCCTGATCACAGCATTGGAAACACTGCCGAACAGAAACTCTTCCGCCTTGGAAATACCCCGTTTACCCAGCACCACCGTGCCGAATCCTCCGTCTTTCTGCACCTGCAAGATGGTTTTGCTGAAGGTTTTGCCGGTGGCCATCAGACAGGAAGTGGTGATTCTTGTCCCGACAATGGCGTGACTTTCCAGGACCTTGCCGGCCCGGCTGAAAATCTTCAGGGAAGCGGTCTCTTTTTCCTCCCGGTATTCCTGCAGGGTATGCTTCTCGGTGAAATAATAAGGCGGGGGTTCGGGGTAAACATGCAGCAGGCAGATCTCCACCTTGTCAATACCCCCGACAACCTCGCCCACATAGTTCAGGACCTGCTCGGAAAGGCTGCTGTCATCCACTGCCACCAGAATCTTATGCCAGTCTGCCATTGGTTCACCCTTTAAAAAAGAGAAGCCGTCAGAATCTCTCTTCCTGCTCTTCAAGCATGCTGTAGCTCTTTTCCACACTTTTTATCAGTTCAAACATGGTCAGGTGGGTACACGCATCGACCCCGTTTTTTCTGCCATAGCGATAGAGGATGCCGTTCAAGGCATCAACCTCGGTTTTTCTTCTGTTTATGATATCCTGCAGCATGGGGGAAATGTGGTTGAAGGTCCGGCGGCAGGTTGTCATCAGTTTCTCATAGAGATCGGTTGAGCCAAGCACCACCCCGCAGGCATCAGCGATTTCCTCACCCTCGTCAATGAGCCGTTTCAACAGGGAAACAGACTCCATGCATTCAATGAGATGGCCGTTGCGTTCGCGCACCACCGCGGATACGGAATTAATGGCAGCATGGACAATCACCTTGCACCACAGCCGGCTCATGATGTCGTGCACCGGCTCCGTTTCGATGGAGCATTTGTTCAGCATGTCGCTGATTTTCAGCAGACGCGGGCTCAAGCTGCCGTCGTGTTCGCCTATCTTGGTCTTGCCGATGCCGTCGTTCACCACCAGCCCGGGTCCAAGAGCCGTTGCCGCCATATTGGTGAAACCGGTGATGATATTGCTCCGCGCCACCACCCTTTCCATGACTTCAATATGACCAAGACCATTGAGCAGACAGACCACCGGCGAGTTATCGGTGATCAGGTGGGAAACGCCCAGCACAGCCTCATAAAGATGATAGGATTTGACGGCCATGACCACCAGATCGCACCCCTTGATGTCACCGCCGCCCGTCGTGGCCCGAGCCGGAGAATAATTGATCTCCGCCGGTTCCACATCATGGCTGGTGACCCCGACACCCTTGTCGTTGATGGCGGCTACGACCTCCTGATCCAGATCCACAAAACAGACATCTTCACCACCCTGGGCAAGTAATGCCCCGAACAGCCTCCCTAAGGCACCTGCTCCGACTATGATAATTTTCATTTCAATACCCGGTCAACGTTAGGAGCCGTCTCTGGTATCAGACGACGATATTAGTTTTTCACCACGGTTTACGGTTTTTGCATTGTGCGCCAAGACGTTTTTGTCCTTTTATCTCAACACAGTGAGCATTACCTGTCAAACGAAAATCACTAAAAAACCCCTGTCGCGGCAATTAACCGCAGCAGTGAATCGACCCTCCCTGATCTGACAGTCGTTCACTCTATAAAAACGAGGACAGCGAGAGCATGAACGGCATGGTGCCCAGGGCCAGACAGGTCTGCACCGTGACAATGCCGGACATGAGCCTGGTATCGCCGCCTAACTGGCGGGCCAGAACAAAGGAAAGGGCTGAGCAGGGCAATGCGGCAAACAGAATGGCGATTGTAGCACTCGTCTGCTCCACCTGGAAAAACAGACAGTAAAGCCACATGACCGCCGGCAGCACAATGAGCTTGCCCAGGCAGGCGGCAACGATTGTCCGCGTTGATGATTGAAAAATCTTGAAATCAAGGCCGGCGCCGGCGGTGAGAAGGCCCATGGGCAGGGCGGCCTTGCCGAGAATGGCCATGGCGCCCGCCACAGGCGTGACAATATGTATCCCCGCGACATTGATGAAAATGCCGGCAAGACAGGCCAGCAGCACGGGATTTTTCAGCAGGGAGAACAAAATTGCCAGCCGCTTGCGGCCGGATGTCCGGCTGCCGTAACACAGCAGCACTACAACGCATAAGATATTGACCAGCGGGATCAGGGTCGCCATGATGATCGCGGCAATCTGCATCCCCGGTTCGCCAAAGGAAAACAGGATGATGGTCAAGCCGATATAGGTGTTGAAGCGCACCGTTCCCTGGAAAAGGGAGGTGAAGACCGGCCCCTCGCCGGCAAGCCTCTTTCTGGTGGCAACCAGCAGCATGGCAATCGTCAGGAAGGCAAAGACCAGCGCGGCAATGAGCGATGCCGTCTGCACACCGCCTGTCCGGGTCGTGCCGATTTTCAGGACCAGCAGGGCGGGAAAGAGCAGGTAATAGGTGATCTGCTCGGCCGCGGGCCAGAAACGCTCCCCCGGAAAACCGATCCGCCTGAGCACAAAACCCAGCAAAATCGTGCCCAATATGGGCGCATAGCTATGCAGCACAGCAATTTCCATTCACCCCTCCCCTGTTTTAGGCAGGCAAACTTATCCTGTTTTCCGGAAAAGAGCACGGGACTTTTTCATCAAAAGACTCACCAAGGCAGAGCAGAAGGAGCCGCGATGCCTCCCCTACCTTTCCCCTGATTCTGTATCTATCATGACCACAGAAAAACCCTTTCGTTTCCTTGAACGTTTATATAAAAGTCCTTTCCCCAGCGCGTAATGCATCCTGCAGTAGGAGCGGCCCTTGCCCGCGATAACGGAGTTTTGGCAATGCCAAAGGGACTCTTATTGAGGTTGCTCCAAAAATTGATGGACTCGTAATAAATCTTAGCGCAGAATTCACATGACAATAAATCAGGAAGTTATCATGCACTGTACGGCTCGGCTGTTGAGTGGGTTGTTGCGAGACAGTCAAAATTTTTTAAAAAAAATTACTTCTGTAAGCTACTTGTAATATTTCATCTGTCATATTGCACACGCACACAGCTCATCAGTTTTCTGTCCCCATTTTCAGCACGGAAATTTTTTTCCCTTTTCGGGTTCGTGGCTATGAGTTCAAGAATATCAAAAAATTCCCAGGGGAGCAGGGAACGGCTTCGATAACCCAAGACCTGGATGGAAAAAGCCGTTTGCCTCCCGGTTAAAAAACCTTAACGCTAGAAGGAGTTTCCATGAAAAAATCGATGCAAGGATTGATGGTGATGGCTGCTGTTGTTTCGAGCTTTCTTACTGCCCACGTCGTTGCGGCTGAAACAGTAGCAGTAGAAGGATTTGTCCAGGAAATTATTCCTTGTGAGCAGGGGGGGTGCGCGTCCATTGTCGTACAAATCTGCACTGCAGAGCCCAAAGGGAATACAGCCAACGGGAAAATCTTTATTGAATGTAGTGAAGAGGAAGAGACTGTCTACGGTTTGAGGACAATTGATTATTGGGCGAATTATAATGACGGGGTAGGCGTCGATTATCCTGTTGTGGGCGATTACGTGACAATAGAAGCTGAGGTTCAGCCGTGTGAGGATCTCGTCGCAATCAACATGGAAGTTTGTGAAGTAGATGATCGTGATGAAATTGTGAACTGTGAGTATATTGAGTTGCATGATGCGGACGAAGCACTCTAAAATCGGGGTGATTAGCAACTGAGTACCCTGCAACAACTAAGGAGTTTCAGCTCCATTTTGTCATGAAGCAAATGCAAAAAAGTAACATGGGGGGGCAGACAGATGCCCCCTCACCTTTCCCTTGACTTCCTGTTTTTTTGCCATTATTTATAGTAGAATTTTCAGGCGCTCTTAACCGAGCTTAATAGGGAACCCTGTGTGAATCAGGGACGGGCCCGCCGCTGTAACCGGGGACGAAAACCGCAACATGCCACTTGCTTTCAGGTATCCGCAGAGAGTGATTTTTTCTCTACGGGACCGGGCTGGGAAGGCGCGGCCATTAGGACAATCCGGGAGTCAGAAAACCTGCCTGCAAACAATGTTGATCTGCTTCCGAGGACAAGGAGCAGCGATGTATATCTGAGGAAAAACAGGGAATCCCCGGATCAATTTTATTGGTCCGGGGATTTTTTTATCACAATGGCAAAATCCCCCGGGCTGTCAAAACCTGCACAGGTAAGGAGGATACAATGGCCACCAGAGAGCAATCTTTCTGCAAGATCACCCTGTTTCTCATCAAAGACTGGGATGCTTTTCAGATCGCCATGCGCGGCTGTCTGCATACCGGCAACCAGCACGTCACCCATAACACATCAGGACAGGGGAAAGTGTGATGGCAAAAGAAAAAATTTCAACCCTGATCTTATTGACCCTGGCCATGCCGGGGCTGTCCCTGGCCGCGGAAAACAACGACGGCCCTGCCACCACGGCGGCGGCCCTTGATGAGGTGGTTGTCACTGCCGCCCGGGTCAACGAATCTATCCGGGAGGTGAGCGCCAATATCATGGTGATCGATGCGGAGGAAATCGCCGCCTCACCAGCCCGGGACGTGGGGGAACTGTTGACGGAAAAGGGGCTGGGAGCGGTCACCCGTTACCCCGGCGAACTGACCTCGCTGGACATCCGCGGTTTCAAGACCGCCCCCTACGGCAACGACCTGAAGGCCCATGTGCTGGTCCTGATCAACGGACGCCGCGCCGGCAGCGGCAACCTGGCCAAAATTATGACCAATAACGTGGAGCGTATCGAGGTTATCCGCGGCCCCGGCGCAGTGCAGTACGGCTCAGCGGCCATGGGCGGTGTCATCAATGTCATCACCCGCCAGGGCGCAGACAGCCCGTCTGCAAAGGTTTTCAGCAAGATCGGCAGCTACGGCTACAACGAAAGCGGCCTACTTGTCACGGGAGAGCAGTCTGGTTTTGATTTTTCCGGCAGCTTCTCCCGCGCCGGCATGGATGATTATGACACCGGCTCCGGGGATAGATTTTACAATACCGGCTATGACCATATCGATCATTACTCCATTAACGCCGGCTACAGCTTTCTCGGCAGACACCGCATCGGCGCCATCTTCACCCGCTATTACGGGGACGAGATCGGCAGCCCCGGCTATCTGACCACCAACGACCGGGACAACACCAAGGACTCGGCCAATCACTCCCTGGACCTCATTTACAACGGCGAGAGCGTTGACAAGGTCTATTCCTGGCAGATGCGCTACTTCACCGGCAAGGATGAAGACACCTGGTTTGATCCCACGGCCAGCAATGCCAGCGGCTGGGACGACGGCATCCCGTACAGCAATAAAACGGATATCAGCGGCGCCCAGGCACAGGGCAGCATGGATCTGGGCGCGGTGCGACTGACCGCAGGACTCGACTGGCTGGATTATGAATCAACCAGCAGCGCCGACCCGGCTGAAACCGATTCCGAAAATTACGCCGCCTTCCTGCTGGGCAGGATGAAATTCATGCAGGAACGGCTTATCGTGGACGGCGGTCTGCGTTACGACGCCTATGATCTGGAGGTGGTGGAACCGGCCGGCAGGAGTGAAGACGACAACAATGTTGTTGCCAGCGCAGGCGTAGTGTATCTGCTGACCGATGCGCTGAAACTACGGGCTCATTACGGCGAGGCCTTCATCATGCCCGGCGCCGACGAACTGGCTGCTGATTTCTACTCCGACTTCGGCCTCCATTATGTGGGCAATCCGGATCTTGATCCCGAATCGAGCAGAACCTATGAAGCCGGCATCAATTATGCCAGCAACGGCCTGTCCGCCGGCCTGGCCTACTTTTACACCCGTTACAAGGACAAGATAGAAAGCGTGGCAGCAGGCCTGACCCAGACCTGGGAAAATGTCGGCAAGGCGGAAATTTCCGGCTTTGAAGGGGAGCTGTCCTGGGATCTCGGCGCCCGGTTCGGCTGGTCATTTGAGCTCAGGCCCTACGCTAACCTGACCTATCTTGACCGTCTTGAGGATCTGGACAATAATGCGGACCTGAAGTACATCAGCGACTGGAGCGCCTCCTACGGTATTTACGCCAACGACTACCAGGGTTTTTCAGCGCGGCTGAACTTCGCCTATACCGGTGAACAGATCATAGAAGATTGGGAGTCGGGCGCCTTCCCGGCCCCGCTCAGATCTTATGGCGGCTTTACCGTGGTCGATCTGTCGATCAGCAAGAAAATCCTTGATTTTCAGGAGAACGGCTCCTTCACCCTCAGCGGCGACGTCACCAACCTGTTTGACAAGGACTATGCCTATGTCAAGGGCTATCCCATGCCCGGCAGGATGCTCTTTGTCTCGTTAGCCTATAAATATTAATCCGATAAAACAGCCGGGTTGCCCTTACCAGGCATCCCGCCCCCAATCATCCTTTTTTAGAGCTGCATGAAAACAGAACCGGTCAGGGAGATAAAATGCTCATGAGTGTTTGGGAAATTTTCAAAAGCGGCGGACCGGTGATGTATCCCCTGCTGGCCTGTTCGATCATTGTCCTTACCGTTATCATCGAGCGCAGCCTTTTCTGGCTGCAGATCGAGCGCCGGCGCCACCGCAAACTGCTCGATGAAATACTGACCATCAGCCAGAGCGGGGATTGGGATCTGATCCGTGACAAAACCAAGGGATGCCGGGATCATGTGATCCGCATGCTGGTGGTAGGCATTCTCCACCGGCAGTATTCCATGGTCAAGGCCATGGAGGCCGAGGCCGAGGACACGGTAAAAAAGATGCGCAGGTACATGGTGGTGCTGGACACCATGATCACCGTGGCGCCCCTGCTGGGCATTTTCGGCACGGTGATCGGCATCATCGGCTCCTTTCAGGTGCTCGGCGCCACGGAGATCGCCGACCCCAGGGCGGTCACCGGCGGCATCGCCCAGGCCCTGATCACCACGGCAACAGGACTGGGCATTTCCATCGCCACCGTCTTTCCTTTCAACTATTTCAACTCCAGGATCGATGATGCCATCCATGTCATGGAAAAATACGCCACCAGCCTGGAGGTGGTATACGAAAACCTGCGGCCACGGGGAAGACATGAAAATCAGCCGTAAGCCATCCAGACCTCCCAGAATCGAGATGCTGCCGCTTATTGACATGGTCTTTCTGCTGCTGGTTTTCTTCATCTACGCCATGCTCTCCATGTCCGTGCATCGCGGCAGGCAGGTTGACCTGCCCTCTTCTTCCATGGCCGAGCGAACACCGGCTGCGCCGATCTGTGTCACCCTAAAAAAAGATGGCCCCACCACCCTGTTTTTCGTCAATGACCAGGCGGTTTCCGCCTCAGAACTGTTCGCTACCCTGGATACGCAGGCCAGAATCTATCGGGAGCTGGGCACGGAACCGGTGGTGCAGCTTGATGCGGAAAAGAATCTGCCTTACCAGGAGATCTATAGCGCCCTTGACCTGATCAACCGGGCCGGGCTGAACAGGGTTTTTCTCCAGGCACGGCCCATAACGGAAAACAGCCAGTGAAACGGCTTCTCTGGGCCGGGGCCGTTGCGCTGCTGCTGCATGGCGCCTTGCTGCTAATGAAATTCAACAGTCACTGGCAACAGCCGCCCCGTCCTTTGCCCCAGGGAATTTCCTTGACCCTCACTGCTATGCCGCAGGAGACGCCCAAGGTGACGGAAAGCAAAGTGCCTCCCATAATTAAGGAAACAAAACCAGCGGGCAAGCCGGTTACACACCCCAAAAGCCCGCCCAAACCTATTCCACCTAAAAAGACTAAAAAAGAGCCTATCGTTGCCACCGACACAGTCGCAACTGAACAGGAACAGATTACGGCGAATGATGCTGAGCCCTCCCGGCCGCAGAACATGGAGGAGCCGCAGCCGGAGGCATTGTTGCCGGCTTCTCTGCCCGCGGCAGGCCTGCAGAGTGACAACGGGCCAGAACAGCCAACCATTGAGGCCAAGCCCCTTTACCGGCTGAACCCGCCCCCTGACTACCCGCCCCTGGCCCGGCGCCGGGGTCTGGAAGGCACGGTACAACTTGATGTGCTGGTCAACAGCCGCGGCGGGGTCCATGAGGTGCGGCTGGCCGGGACCAGCGGCCATGACCTGCTGGATCGGGCCGCCATGGCCGCGGTGCAAACCTGGCTCTTTCAGCCGGGAAAAAGAGGAGAGCAAAGCATTGACATGTGGGTGCGCGTTCCCATCCGCTTTGCCTTGCATGATTAACCCCCTATGAAAACGATATTATTCATCCAACCATCCGCAGCATTGCGCTGTATTTTGCGCGCCAGCCTGTGCAGCCTGGCCGCCCTCCTGCTGACGCTGACACTTCTTGCCGCGCCAGCCGCGGCAGAGGTCTTTGTCGACCAGGTGGGCCGCCGGGTGGAAATCCCCGACCCGCCGCAACGCCTTGTCTCCCTCATGCCCAGCATCACGGAAATCGTCTTTGCACTGGGGGCTGGCAGCCGCATCAAGGGGGTAACCCAATACAGCAATGAGCCGCCGGCTGCTGCACAACTGCCCAAGATCGGCTCCTACGTCCATCCTGATCTGGAAAAGATTATCAGCTTAAGGCCCGACCTCTGCCTGGCGGTGCGTGACGGCAACCCCAAGCATATCGTTGACAGAATCACCGAGCTTGGCATTCCGGTCTACACCATCGACCCGAGAAACCTTGCAGAGATCATGGAATCAGTTATGCTGCTGGGCAAGGTGCTGGGTACCGAAAAAAAGGCCCGGGACATTGTCGGCAAGATTCAGATGAAGATCGATGCCGCCGCGGAGCGGGTGGCCCATGCCGCTGACCGGCCCAGGGTCTTTTTCCAGATCGACGCCTCGCCCATTATCTCGGCCGGGTCAAACACCTTTATAGACCGGCTGATCACCCAGGCCGGCGGCATCAACCTGGCGGCAGGCCCCACGCCCTATCCCCGTTACTCCTGGGAGGACATCCTGCGCATGCAGCCTGAGGTGGTCATCATTGCCTCCATGGCCGGCGGTTACACCGATGAGCAGTTAAAGGCGGAGTGGCGTAAATGGCCCGAGGTGCCGGCGGTGCGGAACAACCGCCTGTATGTGGTCAATGCCGATCTCTTTGACCGCCCCACGGCCAGGCTGGCCGACGGACTTGAGCTACTGGTCAATATCTTTTATCCGTGATTCAACATTCGGAGTTAATACGCATTACTATGGAGCAACCCTTCACCCGCATAGGCAAACGACTCACTGCCATCAGTTTGCTCCTCGGCCTGCTGCTGGCTGCGGCCATGCTGCTCGGCACGGCTATGGGCTCGTCCAGCAGAAATCCCCTGGACGTGATCGATCTGCTGCGCAGCCTGGGGCAACCGGACACCACCCAGTTCACCATTTTCTGGAAAATCCGCCTGCCCCGGGTCCTGCTTGCTGCCATGGCAGGGGCCACCCTGTCCCTGGGCGGTCTGGTCTTTCAGGTGCTGCTGCGCAATCCCCTGGCGGAACCTTACATCCTCGGCATCTCCGGCGGGGCTGCAGTTGGCGCCATCAGCGCTATGCTCCTCGGCATCCCCTTTTTCCCCGGCGTCACCACCAGCGCCTTTGCCGGCAGCATGGCCACCCTGGCCGTCGTCATGCTGCTGGCCTCAGGGGGCAGGGCCGGGGGCAAGGATTCCCTGCTGCTGGCCGGGGTGATGATGAACGCCTTTGCGGGGGCAGTGATCATGTTTCTCATCACCATGTCCCAGAGCAGCCAGCTGCATCACATTCTCTTCTGGCTTATGGGTGATCTTTCCATGGCGGATGCGTCCAGGCTGCCTCTTTTCGCCCTGATCCTGCCCTGCTACCTGGTCATCTTCGTCCTGGCCCGGCCGATGAATGTCCTGCTCACCGGCCGGGAAGCCGCGTCCTCCCTTGGCGTCAACGTGCAGAAGATTTCGCTGATTCTCCTCGTCACCGCCACCCTGATGGTGAGCGTGGTGGTCTGCCTGTCCGGCCTGGTGGGTTTTGTCGGCCTGGTGATCCCGCACATCCTGCGGCTGACCATCGGTCCGGACCATCGGCTGCTGGTGCCGGCCAGCCTGCTCGGTGGGGCCTCCTATCTCGTTTTCTGTGATCTGCTGGCCCGAACCCTGTCCACCAACGGTGAGCTGCCGGTGGGCATCATCACTGCCATGATCGGGGCGCCGCTCTTTATCTTTCTGCTGTGGAGGGCGAGGCAATGAAAGCCGTTTCGGCTGACCACATCAGCCTCTCCTATGGCGGCAAACAGGTGCTTCATGATCTTTCCCTTGAAATCAGCCTGGAGGAGTTCTTCATTATCATCGGCCCCAACGGGGCGGGCAAATCCACCCTACTCAAGGCCCTGACCGCCACGGAGAAAATCGATTCCGGCAGCATCAGCCTGTTCGGCCGGCCGCAGAGCGACTACTCCAGGCGGGAGCTTGCCCGGTTGGCCGCCCTGGTGCCCCAGGGCCTGGACACGAATTTCCCCTTCCGGGTAGCGGACACCGTGCTCATGGGCCGCTCACCCCATCTGGGCCTGCTCGGCATGGAACAGGAGGAGGATTACCGGATCGCCAGGCAGGCCATGCAGGCCACCGAGACCGCCGAGCTGGCCCACCGGACCCTGGATCAGCTCTCCGGCGGCGAGAGGCAGCGGGTCATCATTGCCCGGGCCATCTGCCAGCAGCCGAGCATCCTCTTTCTGGACGAACCCACCGCGTCCCTTGACCTGGCCCATCAGATCCGCATCATGGATCTGCTGGAGAACCTGCGCAGGGAAAGAAAGATCACCATCTGCATGATCTCCCATGACATTAATCTGGCCGCTATGTATGCCGATCGACTGCTGTTGATGAAAAGCGGCCGGGTGGTGGCCTTTGGCAAACCTGATCAGGTGCTGAAGGAAAAACTGCTGGAGGAAAGCTACGGCTGCCGCCTGCTCATCGATGAAAATCCGGTAAGCGGCACCCGTCGGGTCATGCCTTTGCCGGCCAAGTTTACGGTTGATAAAGGCAGATAATCCCCTGCTCATAAAGGCAAAAAAGCCGGGCGTCCCTGAGAAAAGACGTCCGGCTTTATATCAACAATCCTGCAATCTGCCGCAAAAAAATCCTTCCCGCAAAAGAAGATTTCAGTTCGATTATGGCAGCGGCAGCGGCGGCAGCGGTGTAATCGCCGGCAGCACAAAGTTCGCCGGCGTTGTGTCGCCAAAGCCGTCGGTCAAGGTCTGGAGGAAGGCCACCAGATCCGCCTCATCAGTGACCGACAGGCTGAGATTACCGAGCTCGGTCACATTGAGATTAGCTGACACTTCCGGGTCAGGCCAACCTGCGCCTACAACATCTCGGGTGTTGTAGAAATGGACAATCTCCTCCAGGCTTGCGAAATAACCGTTATGGGCATATGGCGGGGTCTTTGCGATATTACGCAGGCTGGACACCTTGAATTTACCGTCCTCGTCCGGCAATCCCAACTCGCCCCCCAGACCTAAATCAGGATTAATATTACAGTCAGCCCTCTCCAGCATCCAGTTATGATTTACCGGCACACCCAGGTTATCATAGGTGAAATCCGTGAACAGCGGCGGGGTGATGGTGTCATCAGCAGTATTGTACTGAGCATCGCTGGGATGGCAGGCGCTGCAGTTGGCCTTAAAAAGTTCAAGCCCACGTACTTCTTGATCGCTCAGGGTGGCCATTCCCGCCAGGTAATAATCATACTTGGAGGTAAACCGGGTGAACCGTGTGGTCTGCTCAAAGGAGCCGATGGCGTCGGCTACCTTGTTGAAAAGATCGCTAACCACGGCAGGATCAGTATAATTCAAAGTTTTCAGATTATCACCATACGCCTGCTTGAACAGACTGCGGTAAGCTTCGCTGCGCGGATTTGACCCGTCAACAATAGCTGCGATGACATCTGCGTCGGTTTCATTGGCCATTTCCACTGGATTTGTGAAAGGCTTTTTGGCCTGATCCGCCACGGTATCCTCCCGGCCATCCCAGAACTGGCCGCCGAAGTAGCCGGTGTCCGCATCCCAGCTGAAAATCGGGCTGAAAGCTGCATAGCCTGAGGGCGGGGCATTACGGCAGCCGTTCAGACTCCGATCAGAGCCAAAGGAAACTGCATAGTAATCCGGCATTGCGGCATCTACCGGATCGGCCCACCCGGCTGCTGGATGATGACAGCTCATGCAGGATTGGTTGTGGTTCTTGGACAGATATTTATCGGAATAGAGCATATGCCCCAGTCGCTCTTTTGCCGTCATAGCCGTGGCAGAAGATGCTGCCGCCATGAATAGTGCACCTGCCAGTACCGCGCTGCCGATTAACTTCTTTTTCATCATTTGCCTCCATTTAAAATTTGATGAATCCTCCTACTGCGGCCCAACTGCCGCAGTATTTTTCAATTGCTCTAGTTGATAATCATAACTTACTCGTAACAGAATATCCAATTCTTTTTTTGTTAGGATTTAATTAAATTCCTAATTTTCCATTTTTATATTAAAAATACTTTTAATTTTAATTATTTATTATTATTTATTTTTTATAAAAATAAAACTTGAATCGAATCTGTATATTAGGCAGGTTTATTATTTAAGCAAAAATTCATGAAAGTTATGCGGTAGCACAAGGGGGGGGGCATACAGATAGCAAAGAGATGATCTTCAGGATAAAATTTTTCCAAGCTTCACGGGGGATAAAGACATTTTTAATGCAAGAGGCTCGAGGCAAGAGGCGCAGCAACAACATCTGTTATTCAGGCAGTATTGCACAAAAGACCCGAGAACACACTGCGGCATTTTGTCGCACCTAGTATTCGCACCAAGACACCGCGGACAGCAAACATACCAGAAAACGGGATTGCGAAACAGGCAAGACAACAGGGGAATTTTGCCAGGCAGGGGAATAAAATATTTGCAGAAGAAATGTCTTACAGGACTTCGGCTGAAATCTGTGGTTACCCAGGGCGCTGGCCGGCAAGAACCCGGACCAGAGCCCTGATCAACTGGGTGAAGCGTATTATCTCTAATGCGTTTGTCTTGCTGTTCTTGTTCCTTTTTTTTTTGCAGAGTCTGCGCAAAAAAAAGAGCAAGAACCAAACTGAGACGCGAAAAAAAGCCTTTATTTGACGGTTTGGATGTCCAGGCTCGCCCCAAGACCATCGGTAGTGTTCGCCATTACCCCAAAGGATAGCAGCCCTCCCCGAAAACCCAACACCTTCCGATAGGCTCTGCTACCGTAAAGAGGAGCCCAGTGTACGGCATCTTTACTCACAAACAGCATGTAATCATTCAAAAACTTTGCCCGCTGCGCATTGCTCATTTCAGAGAAATCTCGGGCACCGAGCCTGCTGAGTTTTGCCAGTTCATCTGCGGAGAGATTTTCCGGCATTTTAATCATGAAATACAACTTCTGTTTGGCAACAATATCGATATGATCCTGTTTAAATTCCATAAAATCCGTTTCCATGGAAATTTTCAACGGAATACTCTCCCCTTTATCGATGTAGAGGACGTAACCATTAAGATTTCTGTTTTCGCCCAAGCTCTGTAATTCACTGTAATGAATTAATTTTTCAGCGGAAGCCGGTTTGGTCAGCACATTGGTGCCGGCGCAGCCGGTCATGGTGATCACCAGGCACAGCATCAGCCAGGTTCGCCTGCAACAGTGTATCCATTTACCTGTTTTCATCATTTTCTCCTTGCTCTTCAACATATTCCAGAATATCGCCCGGTTGACATTGCAGATGCCGACAGATGGCGTCCAATGTCTCCAGGCGGATGGCGCGGGCTTTACCGGTTTTTAAAATCGAAAAGTTCTGCGGCGTAATGCCGATTCTGGCCGCCAGGTCGTTGGATTTTAACTTGCGCCGGGCGAGCATGACGTCCAGATTAATGCGAATGGGCATGTCTGTCCTTATACGGTTAAGTCTTGATCCTCCTGCAGCCTGCGCCCCTCTTCCATGACCCAGGCAATGACCGCCAGGACAGCGCCCAACAGCAAAGCGGTGAGATCCGGGGAGCCCAGCTCCAGGGTGATCATCCGCTGCCCCGGAGGATTATGCAGGGTCAGGACAACGCTTAACAGGGATTTGTGCACAATGCCTGCGGCAAACCACCAGAGCAGCACCCGGGACAAGCTCCTGAAACAACGGACATTGGCAAGCCTAAAAATCCGCCCCTGCTCATAGAGCTGAAAAAGCCGCATTAAATAGTATACGCCGCACATGGCAACGCCTGTGGGTATCATGACAACAACGAACCCCATCAGACGGGACGAGAACGGTAAAGGCATGGAAACAAAATAGGGCAGCATTTTACGGTACACGAGTTCCGGCAGCCTGTTCATGAACAACCATACCAAGGCATTAATCACGGGCATCATCCACAGAATAATCAATAAAAGCAAACGCAGTTTCCTGCTGGCGTTCTGAATCCGTTCTCTGTTCTGCATTCCAACCCCCATCAGGCAAACCGTCCGAAAAACTCCGGACGAAAAATGGCTATCCGCGCACCTGCGTAACCAAAATACATTAACTAATTATTGTTTGTCAATAAGTAATATGCGATTTTCGTTTATTACTTAGGCGAGTAGCCCAGCAAGAAATTTTACCCATGGTGATGTGCGTTCAAACACCTGCTATGCCGGATTCTTGACTGCTGCACTGCTCAATTCATGACTCCTGAGCAGTTACTCAAAATATTTATTTACATTGCTTTTATCGTTAGGTTAATATGTTCACATACGAACACTTAAATGCACTTAAACTATCAAATGTGAGCAAAATATTCCAAAATGCTATCTCCTGAAATGCAAAACAGAATCCAACGGATCGGCAAAAACCTGCAGATGGCCCGCAAAAGGCGGAAAAAGACGGTAAAACAGGCGGCTGAGATGATGGGAACTTCGCTCTCCTCGGTACGCAGGATGGAAGACGGTGATCCAGCGGTGAGGTTCGAGACCTATCTTGCCGCTCTCGAGGTCTACCAGCTTGAGGATACCCTGCGCTTTGCCGAGCCGGAAGAAGACCTGATCGGCCTGGCCCTGGAAAAACAGCGACTCCCGCAGAGGGTCCGCGTAAAAAAAGAGAAGCGCCTTGACTTCTAGGGAATTCGAGAGGTTCGTGTTCATCGAACTGCCGGGGGAAAAGAAACCGGTGCCAGCCGGACTTTTCACCCTGGATGCGCATCTTGGCGTCGGCACCTTCCAGTACGGGCTACGCTACGCCCGGCGCCCCAATGCCATTGCCATCGATCCGGTCAATCTGCCCCTGACCGGGGAAAAATACGTGACCCGGAAAAACGGCGGCATCTTCGGCATCCTGCGGGATGTCCTGCCGGACAGCTGGGGCAGGTACATTCTGGCCAAACAGCTGGGCGTCCCCTTCGGCACCCAGAAGGATTTTGAACTCATCGACCTGCTTACCGTCAATGCGGTGGGGGCGCTCTCCTTTGGCAAGACCCCGGAGAAAGCAACCGCCCGCAGAGACAAGCCCGTCACCTTGCCTGAGCTGGCAGAGGTGGCCAAAGTCATCGACCAGGCCATGGAGGACCAGGAGCTACCCCCGGAGGTCCTGCACCTGCTCCGGCAGGGGACTTCCCTTGGCGGCGCCCAGCCCAAGTGCACGGTAGTTATCGATAGCGAAGAGTGGATTGCCAAATTTACCAGCTCCAAGACCGCGGTTCAATATCCGGGCATCGAATACGCCACCATGACCCTGGCCGCCAGGGCGGGAATCAGGGTGCCGGCTTTCCGCCTTGAGTCGGTGGCCGGCCGCCCTGTCTTTCTGATTAAAAGATTTGATCGGGATGGCAGCCGCCGCCTGCCCTTTATGAGCGCCTTTGCCCTGAGCAACCTCGATATCGATGAACTTGAACGGGGTTCGTACCCTGAAATCGCCACCCGGATGCGCACGTTCGTCAGCCAGGTCAGGGAGGACCACCACGAACTCTTCCGCCGCATGGCCTTTAACATGTTTGTCAGAAACGAGGATGATCATCTGAGAAATCACGGCTTTGTCTTCAAGGGCGCGTGGAGGCTGTCACCGGCTTACGATATCGTGCCGGTGCCCTCCCGCCGGACACCACAGGACAGCTTTCATCTGTCCCTGCAGGTGGGCGATCAGGGTTCGCTGGCAAACATGACCAATCTCCTCAGCCAGTGCCAGCGGTTCAGCCTGCGAAGGGAGCAGGCCCTGGAGATAATCGAACGGATCGAGGAAGCGGTTCAGGGTTGGGAACAGGAAATAAAGCGGGCCGGGGTAAGCCGCAATGACCGGGAAGCGGTGCGCTGGTGTTTCGAGGGCTTCCGAAAAAAGAAGTAAATTTGTTTCCCTCATTTGCTGTCCAGCACCTCGCGAACCTTGGCGGCCAGGGCCTGTATTGAAAACGGTTTTTGAAGGAAATTGATACCATCGCCCAATATGCCATGATGCGCGATGACATTGCCCGTATAGCCGGACATGAACAAACTCCTGAGGCCAGGGTAAAGAGAGATGAGCTTTTTCGCCAGATCCAGGCCGTTCATGTCGGGCATGACCACGTCGGTTACAAGAAGGTGGATCTCGCCGTCGTGTTCTTTGGCAAGAAGGATGGCCTCGCCCGGTGTCGAGGCGGTCAGTACCCGATACCCCAAATTTTCCAGCATGAGCTTCGTTACCCTCAGGATCGCGGCCTCGTCTTCCACCAGCAGGACGGTCTCGTGACCCTGTGCATTCGGGGCTGCAGGCCTTTCCTTTCGCATCTTCCCGTTTTTGGCCGCATGCCGGGGCAGGTAGATCTTGAACGTAGAGCCTTGCCCCGGTTCACTGTAGACGTTGATGAAGCCGTTATTCTGCTTGACAACGCCATAGACCGTGGCCAGCCCGAGACCGGTTCCTTGGCCTACCCCCTTGGTGGTAAAAAACGGCTCGAAAATCTTGTCCAAGGTCTCCTTATCCATGCCCTGCCCGTCGTCACTGACCGCCAGCATGACAAAATCGCCCGCAATAAACCCTGCGTGGTTGGCGCAGTAGGCCTCATCAAAGGTCTCACTGTGGGTTTCGATGGTGATCTTGCCCACTCCTGCGATTGCATCGCGGGCATTGACGCACAGGTTGGCCAGTATCTGATCAATCTGGGAGGGGTCCATTTTGACCGTCCACAGGTCCGAGTCCGGTAGCCAAACAAGATCGATGTCCTCACCGATCAAACGCCGCAACATTTTCAGCATCCCTTCCACGGTTTCGTTCAGGTCGAGCACCTTGGGAACGACGGTCTGCTTGCGGGCAAAGGCAAGCAGTTGCCGAGTCAGGGCAGCGGAGCGCAGGGCAGCTTTCAGTATTTCCTGCATGGGAGTGAAGAGGGGTTGGGTCGGGTCCATCTGGTCCAGAGCCAGTTCCGTATGACCGATGATCACCCCCAGCATGTTGTTGAAGTCATGGGCGACGCCGCCGGCCAGGCGGCCGACGGATTCCATTTTCTGGGCCTGACTTAACTGGTTCTCCAGGGAGAGTTTCTCGGTGATGTCCTCGACCATTTCGATTGCCGCCGTCACCTTACCCGACGGGTTGAGGACAGGGGAAGAAACAACGCGGTAATTGCGTGTGCCTCCCGGCTGCGGCGTTTGCGTTGTTGCTTCATGGACCAGGCCGTCCTGCAGGGTCTTGCAGGTGGGGCAGTAGTCGCATATCGCTGCACGCGGCGGGTCGTTGAAAGCCTGGTAACAGATGGGGTGCTGACCCGGATCGACGGCAGGGAACCACTCGTGCATCCGCCGGTTCAGTTCGAGAATTTTCATCTCGGGACTGATCATGGCCACGCCGATGCCGATGTTGTCCATGATGCTGCGCATCTTGGCCTCGCTCTCCTGCATGGCCCTCTCCGCCTGCTTGCGCTCGGTGATGTCGAGGACAATCCCCTGATAGTGGGTGATTTCGCCCTGCTTGTTTCTCTGGATCCAGCTACGATCATCGACAGTAAAAATCTGACCTTCCGGGGACACAATACGGTATTCCTGCGCGAACTGATCGCAACCCGGGTCACTGCTGAAAAATGCAACTTCGTCACCGATGCGCTGGAGGTCGTCAGAATGCACGACTGAAGCAAAAGGCAAACGCCCGGAGCAGAAGTCATCAGGTGTATAGCCAAATTGCCGAACATTACTGGACACATACTTAACCGGCCAACCCTCGGCCGCTTTCCAAAGGAAAGCCACGGCAGGGCTGTGGTTGAGAATAAAATCGAGTTGTCGCAGCTTTCCGACGGCCTGGTGCAGTTCTTCCTCGGCCAGCTTGCGTTCGACGATCTCCCGCTCAAGTCGTTGATTGGCAAGGGTAAGCTCTTCGGTCCTCTCGTCGACCTTCTGTTCCAGGCGCTCGGTCAACTCCCGCAGATGCAGATGGGTTTTGATCCGGACCAGAACTTCTTCCGGCTGGAACGGCTTGGTAATGTAGTCCACACCGCCGGCCAGAAACCCCTGTACCTTGTCACGTTCGTCTTCCAAGGCACTAATGAAGATGACCGGGATACCATGGGTCCGCTCATCCCCCTTGAGCCGTTGGCAGACCTCGTAACCGTCAATCCCCGGCATCTTTATGTCCAGCAGAATGAGGTCGGGGAGGATCATGCGGACGAACTCTAAAGCCAGTTCGCCGTCGGAGGCGGGATGCACGGTATAGCCTTGCTCCGTCAACAGATTGGTCAGCAGCTTTAGATTGGCAGTGGTATCGTCCACAATCAGGATTCTGCCGCAGCTATCATGGTTCATTTCGTTATTCATGTCCCGTCCTCCGGGCCTGTTTCGGAAGATGCGGTGCGGATCATCCGCAGCATCCGGCCGAATTGAAGGTCCCGGGCCGCGCCCCCCAATGCATCCGCCTGGGATGGATGATGGACCCGTATCGCTTCAATCGCACGGTTCACCGCGTTGATGTCGATTAAGACAAGCGCCTGTTCCAGTTCATCTAGCAACTCAGCAGGCAGGTCGGCCAGGGCTGCCGCATCCAGCTCCGCCGCAACAGCAACCAGAGCCGTCTCTTCCTCGTAGATAAAGCGCACGCCGAGGTGTTTGGTCAAGGCATCAAGGATCTCGCCATGCTTATAGGGCTTGCGGATAAAATCGTCGCACCCCGCTGCCAGGATTTCGCGCCGCTCCTCTTCCAAGGCATGGGCGGTGACGGCGATTATTTTTACCCCGTGGCCGGTCTCCGTTGCCTTGATCCGCCGGGTCGCCTCCAACCCGTCCATGACCGGCATGCGGATGTCCATCCAGATCAGGTGGGGACGCCACTGCGCAAATAGGGCAACCGCCTCCTGCCCGTTGGTGGCTTCCCGAAGATCAAAACCTAGCGGTTCCAGCAGATTGCGAAGCAATAGACGATTCTCCGGGTGATCCTCGGCGATGAGGAGACGGTAGCGCGGCTGCCCAACAGCCACCCCGATAACGCGGCCGGGCTGTAGGGCAGCAACCATCGCCTCGGGTGAGAGCATCCTTACCGGGATCTCGAAATGAAAGACCGATCCTTTGCCCGGTTCTCCGTCGACACCGATCGTACCTCCCATCAGCCCTACATGCTGTTTGGATATGGCCAGCCCCAGGCCGGTCCCGGCGTCCGTGGGCGTTCGATTCTCCAATTGTTCAAAGGGCGAAAATATCCGCACCTTATCTTCCTCCCGGATGCCGGGACCGGTATCCTCAACCTCGAATCGCACCCGTATGAGGCCTGCGCCTTCCTTTTCCGCAGCCATGGCCCGTAGGATGACGGCGCCGCTTGCTGTGTACTTGATGGCATTTCCTATCAGATTGATCAACACCTGCCGCAGCTTAGCCCCATCAACGGAAACATATAGGGGCAGGTCCGGGGATTGCTCCAGAGTAAAATCCAGCCCTTTCTTATGTGCCTGCACATACATCAATGACTTTAATTCCTGCAACAGCTGGTACAGATCAAGATGCGTCTCTTCCAGCCCCACCCGGCCCGACTCGATCTTGGATATGTCCAGCACGTTGTTGATCAGGTTCAGCAGGTGTTCGCCGCTGCGGGTAATGATGTCCAGATTGTCTCTCTGCTCCACAGTAACATCCGAAGAATTCTTCATCACCTGCGAAAATCCCAGCACCGCATTGAGAGGCGTGCGCAGTTCATGGCTCATATTGGCCAAAAATATACTTTTGGCACGGTTGGCTCTCTCCGCCTGTTCCCTGGCAACCTCCAATTGGGAGGTGCGTTCCTTGACCAGTTCTTCAAGATGATCGTGATGTTTCCTCAATTCATCTTCGGCTCGTTTGAGTTCGGTGATATCTTGAACAACCCCAACAACCTTCAGCGGATCACCGTGTTCATCTCGCTGCAATTCAGCGACAGACGCAATGATTCTTGATTCAGAGGTATGCCTGGGGTGGATTTCGAATTCCAGGTTGTATTCCTTGCCTTTTTCAAGCAGATCGACCAATGCCTGATGCACCCGTTCCCTCTCCGGAATGCAGCGTTCGACTTCCTCGGTAGAAAAATCATCATCTTCGAGGTCAAATCCATACAGGCGTTTGGCTTCATCGGATCCCCAAAAATGGTTTGTTTCCAGGTTGTACTCCCAGTTACCGACATGTCCCATAGCTTGGGCGTTGCGATAGCGCACTTCGTTAATCCGTAGCGCCTCCCCTGTCCGCTTGAGTTCGGTGATGTCGATAAAGCTCACGACGACCTGCTCTATCACATCCGCCCTGTCGAACACCGGTTCGGCATTGACCAGCGCCCATATATCCCCCTCTTGCTGCGGGCGGTTTACGCCTATGATGAAATTCCTCAGTGCGCGGCGCGAGGCCAGCACCCGGTTGACCGGGTATTCGTCCAGCGGCAGCGCGCTGCCATCTTCGCGGCAGAAATGCCAGGCCGGATCAATGGCCACTTTGCCCAGCATCTGGTCTTCGGTCAGCCCAAGTAATTCCTGCGCCATGGAATTAGAGATGAGGATTTGCGTGTCAGCCCCATGCACAACCACGGCGGCCTGTATCTTCTGTACCAGCGTCCGGTACTTTTCTTCGCTCTGCTGTAAAAGCGACGTGCGTTGCTCCAGGTTGGCAATCGAAATTCGTAGCTGTTCGGTCATGGAATTGAACGCCGTCGTCAGTTGGCCGATTTCATCCATCGATTTCACATTTGCTTTGATATCCAGGTTACCCCTTGCAATGTGGCCTGCCATGTCGGTCAAATGTACAATGGGCCGAGCAATTTGCCTGGCAACAAGCCATAGCGCAGCAACACCTGCAAGGAGCATGGCAAGGGATATTCCGATGAGTTGCCACATCAGAGCATTTGCCGGAGCGACAATCGCCTGGGCTGGCACGAGAATCACCGCTGCCCATCGGTTGGCGACCTGCCCAAAGAGGATTGGAACAATTGCTGTCAGGTGGTCTTTCGTGAACAGAGTGTTCTCTTTACCTGTTTTTACGGTATTCTGAAATGCCGTGTTCGTTTCTTGATCCATTAATTCCGAGAGCGATTTCTCACCCAGTTGCGGTTGACCGGTCGTCGCGATGACTTTCCCGTTGTTGCCGATCAGAAACAGTTTCCCGGTCCTGTCATAGACGTTCACTTCATCTGCAACGCCCTGCAGAAAACCAACGGAAAGGTCTACTCCCATCACTCCGTAAAAAACATCGTCGACGACAATGGGCACAACAATGGTAACCATCAGCGTATCTTTTCCCGCCACCGGATACGTGTACAAATCCGAGATGTATTCCTGGTGTGTCTTTTTGGGCACCTGGTACCAGTCACCCGTGTCGGTGGTAGGCGCTTCCACCATGATTTTTCCTTCTCCACGATGCCAATAGGGCTGAAAGCGTCCGCTCTCGCCATACGCCTGTGTATTGGCATGACGGGCGTCCTGGCCGTCAAAGGCGTTGGGTTCCCATAGGGTCCATACGCCGAGATACTGAGGATGCTCGATCAATACCTGGATCATCATGGCATTGACCTGTTCACGACTGATCACCAATCGGTTCGTTGGTTCTTTTACCGCCATTAATGCCTGAGCAAGGGTACGAGTAGCATCAAGGCTAACCTCGATTTCGGCCTTTACGATCCCCGCTTGGGTTCGTGCTTCGGAGAGTGCGTGTTCATTGGCTGCTTGGATCGATGACGACCGGGCGATGACGACCGCATAGGCCACGATAACTATACCGTTTACCATCAGACAAACGCTCGCCCAAAAGGCTATTTTCAATTGAATGGTTTTGGTATTAAACAGTCTCACAGGCTGTATCTTTCCATTTGATTATTCAATTAAGGCAATGAAAAATAAAAGGTGGCGCCTTGGACTACTTTTCCTTCAGCCCAGGCGCGCCGCTGTGACGGGCGATGATGCGATGCACATTGGCCAGCCCGACGCCGGTGCCTTCAAATTCTTCAGTGCGATGCAGGCGCTATCCCTACCAGCCACTCAAGACGCCGCGTTTCCTGACTACCGAAAGCGACGCCGCTGATATTACTGCCCGGATTCTGCAGGTTATCAAAAATTCCGGCTCCCACCGGATCGGTCACAATCGCGAAAACCACTGGCAGCCCAATACCGACAGTTGCTTGTTTTGCTGCGACAATTGATGACGAGATAGAGGAGTCGAACGAATGTGCCTCGTATTGGCCCCCTGAAATGTTTTAACAAGGATATCCCGGCCTTAATGCTGGCTCTAAACCTCAAAGACAATGATATACATATTCGCTGCAACACATATTGCTCTCATCAAGGCCACGCTTTTTGGCAAAACAGATGTCCTTTTTTTGGTTTCCCTCATTTGTTCTCCAGCGCCTCGCGCACCTTGACGGCCAGGGCCTGCATTGAAAATGGTTTTTGCATGAAATTGATACCATCGTCCAGTACGCCTTGTTGCGCGATGACATTGCCCGTATAGCCGGACATGAACAGGCTCCTGAGTCCCGGGTAAAGAGAGATGAGCATTTTCGCCAGATCCCGGCCGTTCATCTCGGGCATGACCACGTCGGTCAGGAGCAGGTTGATCTCGCCGGCATGCTCTTTGGCAAGACGGATGGCCTCGTTCGGTGTCGAGGCGGCCAGTACCCGATATCCCAATTTCTCCAGCATGAGCCGCGTAATGTCCAGGATTGAGGCGTCGTCTTCAACCAGCAGGATGGTTTCGTCACCCTGCGCGTCAGGAGCAACCGGGCTTTCCTTGCGCATCAGCCCGCTTTTGGAGGCATGCCGGGGCAGGTAGATCTTGAATGTCGAGCCTTGCCCCGGTTCACTGTAAACGTTGATGAAGCCATTGTTCTGCTTGACAACGCCATAGACCGTGGCCAGCCCGAGACCGGTGCCTTGACCTATCCCCTTGGTGGTGAAAAACGGCTCGAAAATCTTATCCAGGATCTCCTTGTCCATACCCTGGCCGTCGTCACTGACAGCCAGCATGACAAAATCGCCCGGCTTAAAACCTGCGTGATCGGCGCAGTAAGCCTCATCAAAGGTGACCGTATGGGTTCCGATGGTGACCTTGCCCACGCCGGTGATGGCATCGCGGGCATTGACGCACAGGTTGGCCAGGATCTGATCAATCTGGGAGGGGTCTATTTTGATCGGCCACAGGTCCGAGTCCGGCAGCCAAACAAGATTGATGTCCTCGCCGATCAAACGCCGCAGCATTTTGAGCATGCCTTCCACGGCTTCGTTCAGGTCGAGCGCCTTGGGAGCGACGGTTTGCTTGCGGGCAAAGGCCAGCAGTTGCCGAGTCAGGTCAGCGGAGCGAAGGGCAGCCTTCAGTATTTCCTGCAGGCGGGTGAAGAGCGGTTGGGTGGGGTCCATCCCGTCCAGTGCCAGTTCCGCATGGCCGATGATCACTCCCAGCATGTTGTTGAAGTCATGGGCCACGCCGCCGGCCAGGCGGCCGACGGATTCCATTTTCTGGGCCTGGTGCAGCTGGGACTCCAGGGAGAGTCTCTCGGTGATGTCCTCGACCATCTCGATCGCCGCCGTAACCTGGCCAGAGGGGTTGAGGACAGGGGAAGAAACAACGCGGTAATTGCGTGTGCCTCCTGCCTGGGGCGTTTGCGTCGTGGCTTCGTGGACCAAGCCATCCTGCAGTGTCTTGCTGGTCGGGCAGTAGTCGCATGGCTCCTGGCGCGGCGGGTCGTTGAAGGCCCGGTAACAGATGGGGTGTTGCCCCGGATCGATGCCGGGAAACCACTCGTGCATCCGCCGGTTCAGTTCGAGAATCTCCATTTCGGGACTGATGAGGGCCACGCCGATGCCGATGTTGTCCAGGATACTGCGCGTCTTGGCCTCGCTCCTGCGGAGATCGCGGTACATCAACAAGCTGTTGAGCGTATCGCTCATTCGCCTGCCGATCTCCTGAAAAAGTCTCTTCTCATTCTGGGTCCAGACCCGCGGGTGGGAGCACTGGTGCATACCGAGCAGCCAGGGTTTATCAACTTTCGGATACACAGTCATAAAAATCTGGGACTTATGCTGGAAGCGCTCCGTCACCTCGCCCACCAGTGGCTGATCAGTTCCCGGACCAAATGTCACAGGACCGCTTGCGGCCAATGCTGTTTGCATATGATTGACCACATCGGGACTCATGGGAAGCTCAACCCCCTTTTCGAGGGCGCCGGGATATTCCGGCCGGGTACGCTCCATGGGCACCCTCCACGAAGCACCCTCCGGGTCGCACGGATAGAGCAGCCATGCCCGGTCGCAATCAAAGATCGAGAGCATTTCCTCAAGAACGTCGCCCAATACCTGATCGAGGTCATTTGCCCCCTGCATGGCCCGGTTGACCCGATCCATGCTTGCAAAGAAACGCAGATTGGCCAGGTGATCTTTTTCAGCCCGCTTGCGCTCAGTGATGTCTACTATCGCCCCGACCAGTCCGGCAAGCGCTCCGTCCGGTCCGCTAAAGGTGGCTTTGTGGAAGATGACATCGTGTTGGATCCCGTCGGCAGATTGAATAGCACCCTCGTATGTCTGCATCCCCGGATGGGCAAAAAGCGCCTCGTCGGCTCGGTGGTACACATCAGCAAGGTCCTTCGGGGCAATCTCGTGAACCGTCTTGCCGGCAATCTGTTCTCGCGAAATCCCGTAGAACCGCTCAAAGGCACGATTGCAGTCGAGATACCGGCCCTGACGATCCTTGTAGAATACCGGGTATGGCATGGCGTCGATGAGGACCTGGAGGAATTCGGCCTGCCGCTTGATGTCCGCCTCCGACTGCTTGCGCTCGCTGATGTCCCGGCTTTCCGGCATCAGCATAATCACCCTGCCGGCCTCATCTTTTGCCGGTTTGAGAGAAAAATCTACATAGTGGAGATTGCCGTCGGCTGCGCGATGGGTGGCTTCAAATTGTACCAGCGCACCTTTGGCAGCCTCCTGCACCGCCAAACGTATTTTTTCCTGCAGTTCCGGGGAATGCGCCCACCAGGGAGTTTCCCAAAAGGGCCTGCCAATGACATCCGCCTCTTCGATTCCGGCAAATTGCAAGGCTGTTCTATTTGCCTCCAGCACCCTGCCGTCGACGGATAGAATTCCGACTAACTGATTGGCCTGATCAAAAACGGCATGAAATTTCCGCTCGTTTTCACGGATTTTTTCATCCGCTTTGATTTTAAAAAGCGCGTGCTCAGCAAGATCAGCGATAAAATCCACCAGAGCCTTGTCATATTCCAGGATGTAATCGACCTTTTCCCGGTTGAAGACCGGCACCCGGTCGAGGGCTGCCAGATAGTCGTTTACATGGAAACCAAATTCATGGGCCTGACGGGTAAAAAACCCTCGATCCGGAGCATCTCCTTCATAAAAGAATTGTCCCAGAAACAGGGTTGCCAGATGACGTCCGGCAACCACAATGGGTATGCCGATATCGCAGAGCCCGTTTTTGCATTTGTAGTGACAGGCCTCTCCCTGGACAAGGCGGTCCTTGATGTAGTTATCACTTTCCCGGCAGCGTTCCAGCGAAAGCTGATTGGCACGATGGAATTTGACACATATATCCTGCCAGCCGGCTCCGACGAGGATCGAACCGTCTATGGCATCAATAATGCCGATGGGCATTCCCGCAGCCCGATAATGCGCATCAGCCATCTTCTGGATGATGCCCAAATCAAGCAGATCGGCAAGTCGGTAATCGTTCATCGCCACCTCTCTGTAATGCTGTTGTGATTTGTTTGTTCAATACGCCGACCTCATAAGGTTTACCGATCACCACAGTGAACATCCCAATCTGCAGTCAATTTTGACAGACTGTTCGAGTCTTTTTAATGGTTTAGGCAATTAGAAATCATTTACTTTCCCGATAATTATCCCATTAATAAAAGGAATTACCAAACGATATTTAAAAGCAGCTTTTTTTTGCGTGACGGTATCCGGACACCGGAATGAGCCGCAATGACCGGGAAAGGGATTAACGGAAACAAGAAAGGGCAAGCATGGTGCTGCTCCTTGCCTGACACCCTCTCTTTTTTGTTTCCCTCATTTGCTGTCCAGCGCCTCGCGAACCTTGGCGGCCAAGGTCTTCTTTAAAAACGGTTTTTGCATGAAATTGATACCATCGCCCAGTATGCCATGGTGAGCGATAACATTGCCCGTATAACCTGACATGTACAGGCTCTTGATACCTGGGTAAAGCGAGATAAGCTCTTGCGCCAGGTCCCGGCCGTTCATCTCGGGCATGACCACGTCGGTTAAGAGCAGGTGGACCTCGCCGGCATGCTCTTTGGCAAGACGGATGGCCTCGTTCGGTGTCGAGGCGGCCAGTACCCGATATCCCAATTTCTCCAGCATGAGCCGCGTAATGCCCAGGATTGAGGCATCGTCTTCCACCAGCAGGATGGTTTCGTCACCCTGCGCGTCAGGAGCAACCGGGCTTTCCTTGAGCATCAGCCCGCTTTTGGAGGCATGCCGGGGCAGGTAGATCTTGAATGTCGAGCCTTGCCCCGGTTCACTGTAAACGTTGATGAAGCCGTTGTTCTGCTTGACAACGCCATAGACCGTGGCCAGTCCGAGACCGGTGCCTTGACCTATCCCCTTGGTGGTGAAAAACGGCTCGAAAATCTTATCCAGGGTTTCCTTATCAATCCCCTGGCCGTCGTCACTGACAGCCAGCATGACAAAATCGCCCGGCTTAAAACCTGCGTGATCGGCGCAGTAAGCCTCATCAAAGGTGACCGTATGGGTT
>JAHILF010000074.1 GCA_018897105.1 Pseudomonadota bacterium | reverse complement strand
GCCTCCAAGTCTTCTCTTTCCTCTTTTGCTAATGTCACTCTGTATCGTGGCGCCATGTCGTCGTCCTCCTTGTATTTTGAAGACGACTATAACAAATATCACACAAAAATACGAATGTTTAAATTTTACATTGTACTAGTGACAAATGGTATTTCTGTACAATTGGAAATGAGACAGCATACCAAAGCCGGGGACAGAATGATTTTCGCAAAACCCGCGAAAAAAATTCTGTCCCCTCTGTTTGGAGGAAAATTGAACCTGTCTCCCGGTCTCAAGGTCTGGTTGTGAGAGAAAAGCCGGCCTGAGCATTATCAACCATGCAGGGTCGCCATGGCATTATGATTCATAAAGCCGGCAAACGATTCTGAAACTGTTCCGGGGATAGTATACTTCGCTGTTGAATAAATAGGTGCTCCAGGAATTGCGAAGCCAGTTGGGCGATAAAGGCCTGGCCGAAACCAAGGTGCTGGACATACCGTTAGGCGAGCAGGAAGACAAAATTATTTAATTACAGGCCATCTCCCTTTTAACGGCTATCCCCAACTCCTCAATACTATAGGGCTTTTTCAACAAGGCTCCGGCTCCCATATCAATTGCCTCCCGCACATCGTCGCTTTCGGCAAAACCGCTGGCGATCAACGCCCGCTGACCGGGATGGATGGTTAATATTTTTTCATAGGTCTGCCGACCGTTCATGCCGGGCTCCATCAGCATGTCTAGAATAATAAGATCCGCCCTGCTGTTTCGCAAAAAGTCCAAGGCCTCCTCACCGGAAGACACTGTCGTTACGGTATAACCAAGCATCGTCAGAATTTTTCGGCATATTTCCCGCTGTTGCTCTTCATCATCAACCACCAGCACCGTGCCTTTCCCTTGCAGCGTTTCAAGGGGCATCTCCTGGATCTGTTCGTCAATTTCTGCTTCTATCCGAGGGAAATACATATCAAACGCCGTCCCGCTGGCTGAACTTTTCACCGTGATGAAGCCATCGTGATCCTGGACAGTGTTCCAGACAACCGCAAGCCCAAGACCGGTGCCGCTGCGTCCCATATGCTTTTTGGTGAAAAACGGCTCAAAAATATGCTCCAGATCCTTTTCCGAGATGCCCGGACCATCGTCACTGACCCGAATGACAACATGGTTCCCAGGTATCGGCGACACCCTTTCTTCATCAGCCTGGTGCAGATCGGTTCCGACACTGAAGGTGATCGTCCCTTCCGAGCCAATGGCTTCAGCCGCGTTGAGCCCCAGATTCATGAAACATTTACTGATGTGCACGGGTGAACAAATAATTGGCATTTTCTCCCCGCCTGAATAATTTTCCCACCTGATTGCAGGATACAACTCCTGAATTTTCCGGCATTCCGTTGAAGAAAGAAAATCAGCGATCAGCGCATTGACATCACAAACTTTCTTTGGAGTCGCCACCCCCCGCGCCACAGTCAGCAGATCCGCCACCACTGCTGCAGCTTTTCTCCCCGAATCTCTTATTGTCTGTAGAGGTTTCTGCAGGTCACTGTTTTTGGGAATCTGGCACAAAAGCAGTTCAGGGTAAGTCACGATTCCCGAAAGGATATTATTGAGATCATGGGCAACGCCCCCGGCCATGAGTCCAATGGCCTCCATCTTCTGCGCCTGACGCAACCGTCTGGAAATGGACGCCCTCATTGCAATTTCCTGCTTGAGTTGTGCCGTTCTCTCTTCCACAACTCTCTCCTGCTGCTCGTAAGCGTCCTGCAATTCACGATGGGCGTTTTCACTGCTCTTTTCAAACATAAAGGAAAACATGAAAACCGCCAGATAAGAAGGGATAAAGCGGGAGGCAAAATTTGCATCATAAAGGTTTACCGTTTCGCTGGAGATGTCATAGAGCAAGAATGAAGCGGAAGGCAGCAGAAGCATAACCGTAGCCATGGCGCCATACCTGCTGCCTAGGAGATACAAGGCAAAAAGGGGAAAGGTGTAATACCACATGAAGCCCGTTCCCTGAGCCCCACCGGTAAAAAAGAGGTACAGATAAAGGCAGTACATAATCGCTACGTCGGCAAAACAACAGAAGAGATACTTCCCTGTTCTGCGCAGGATGACAAGCACAATAACAAGGGTAAAAAGCGTCAGGAAATCAAAAAGTGCAAGAAGCTTTGCGTGCTGAAAGAGGGACACAATCCCGAGAGCAGCCAGAAAAACCATGCCGAGAAGTGCTAACCCGTGCATGAGTATGACCTTGCGGACCACTTCATTCTCCGCGTTGTCATAAACGGAAGTGACAAATTTTTTTTTCAGAAATGCATAAAATGCGATTGAGAAATCATCCATCAGCAATCTCTTCAAAAAAGAAGCACCAGCAAGAAACAAAAATCTGTTCGCCTCCCGGAGTTCACCGCGCAACTGCATTATAACTTTTGATTACCACTCAATTCCATGCAGAGGAAACGTTAGGAAATGAGATTTTTTTTGAGCGTTGGCAGTGTTGAATAATCTGTGTCAGATTTATTGATGATTGTCTATGATATCAAATCAGCAATTCTTAATCCACTCTTCCTGCAAAGAATATAACCAACTGCGGGATTTGCCGGAGAGGAGTTCTGGTCCGGCATTCAGATTGTCAGTTCTCCTTTTTCAGCGATACGGATTTGACCAGCCGGACAGAATCCCACTCACAGCTCATAAAGCCGGGCCATTTCCGCCGAGTATTTGCCCGCCGGTTCATCAAAGATAAAAAAAGGCGGCAGGATGACCAGCTCCTCGCCGCCGTTTTTCATGGCCTCAACCAAAACCAGTTTGCCTTCGCTGCCGGGATAGCTGTGGATGATCTGCAGTCGCTTGGGTTCCAGGGCGGCAGCTTTCAGGGCGGCCAGCAGCACGGCGGCCCGATTGGCCGGATAGACCAGGGCGGCCCGTCCCCGATTTTTTAGGCTATAGGAGATGGCCCGGATAATATCGTCAAGATCCGCCTCGATTTCATGGCGGCAGATGGCCAGCTCATCAGTGGGATTTTGTCTTCCGGCGGCAAGTTTGCCGTAGGGGGGGTTGCACACCACCCAATCATAGGATTCCGGCAGAAAAAGGGAGTTTATCCGCCGCAGGTCGCCCTGCACCAGGCGGATGCGGTCCTGCAGATGATTGCGGTCGATATTGCGGGAGATCAAGGCGGCAAGCTGCGGCTGCAGCTCAAGAGCTGTGATGCTCACCTGGGGCAGGCGAAAGCTCATGATAAGTGAGATCACCCCGCAGCCCGCCCCCAGGTCAAGAATGCGCTCCCCGGGCCGGGTCCGGAGGAAATGGGCCAGCAGCACGGCATCCACGGAAAAGCGATAGCCGTCCGCATGCTGCGCGCAGTGGAGCCGCCCAGAAAAAAGCGTGTCCTCTGTGATCTGCGGGGACATAACCATCCGGCGGCCTGGCCGTGAGCTAGGCCACGGATTCGTTAGCCACCAGCCTGTTGATCAGCAGACCGGTCAGGATTTTGGGATAAAAATAGGTTGATTTATGGGGCATGATGAGGTCCTCATCGGCGATTTTTTTGACCTGGGCCACAGGGGTATGGTTCATCAGAAAGAGAATCGGGCTCCTGTCACCGTTCTGGGCGGCGACTTTCACCGCACTGTCCAGGGCGTTATCCGGATCACTGTAATAGGCGATCAACCCTTCATTGTCGCAGCGCTCGTGGCTGAGCCCCAGCAGACGTTCGACCACCAAATCCGACAGCACCACCACGTCAAGCTCCTGCAGGGCGGGGGGCAGCTCGTGGCCAACGGCCCCGGCCATCACACCCGGTTTGAGCGACAGGAGAAAACAGCGGTCCGCCTTTGGCTCGTACATGCCGAACACGGTCTGCTGCTCTTCCTTTTCCTCCATGCGGCCCAGCACCTGCTCGATCAGCGTTTCCCGGCTGCCGCCGCCGACTTCCTCGATGTCGAAGTATTCCCCCATTCTGGCGACCAGCTCGTCTGCGCCGGTTTTTTCCGGCAGATAGACCAGTCTGTGGGTGGGCAGCACGGACAGACCCGGGTCCTCCATGGGGCAGAGATACATCATGACATGGTTGTAAGGGCTGTCCTCCGCCACGCTGCCCTGTCTTTTCGCCATCATCTCCCGCAGCTGCAGGGCCGTGGTATAGCGGTGATGGCCGTCGGCAATATAAAGCGGCTTGTCCTGAAAGGCTGCGCTGATCTTTGCCAGCACCTGCGGGTCGGTTACTGCCCACAGGGTATGCCGGCAGCCGTCCTGGTCCTCCACAGAGTACAGCGGCTCTTTGGGGCAGCCCCCTTCAAGGGCCGCCATGATCTCGCCGTTCTCGTCGGAATAGATGGAAAATACCTGACTGAACTGAGCCTGGCAGGTATCAATCAGTTTCAATCGGTCATCGGTGACGCTGCGAAAGGTTTTTTCATGGGGTTTAACGATGCCCTGGTCAAATTCGGCAAGTCCCACCAGGCAGACCAGCCCCTTGCGGGTGAAGGTACGGCCGTTGGGCAGATTGTACCGGATATGATAAAGATAGATTGCCGGCTCTTTGTCGCGGATGAGGACACACTCCTCCTGCCAGCGGTCAAACAGATTCTTCGCCCCCTCATACCTGCCCGCAGCAGGGGCAACCCCGGCGTGTTTGGTGAGATCAAGCTGAATCATATTGTACGGGTTCTTTGACAACAAAGCGGCCTGCGCCTTTTCATCAATAACATCATAGGGAGGGGTGACCACATCTTCCATGCGGTCTATCTTTTCCGGGTTGAAACGTAGACCGCGGAAGGGCACAATCTTTGCCATAAAACAAATTCTCCTTCAAGCAGGATGAGCCGTTGTAAAAAATAACTGTAACATCCCAATGCCGTTAGCGGCATAAGGAGCCGTAACGAAATGCGCAAAATGAAGAGGTTATTTCGTAACGGCTCCTAAGTATTTTATCTTTGCGTATCGCGCATTTTGCGTTTAGAGTGCAATAGCATATTTTTTGTTGAAAGTCTACCTCGCACTGACCGATTCCAGCAGACTTTCACCTTGCTTTATCCGCCTCTCAGGGCTCAGCAAGCTGCCGCAAACCGCTCCCCCGCCTGTCTTATACGGGGATGATCGAGCCTTGCCGCGCATTGCCTGAGTCCTGCAAGCGCATCATACAACAACAAGGCGTTACCATCCGGTAATCGCCGGACAATACCAGGAGAACCAGACATGTTTGACGTTTTCATAAAGACCCATTTTTCCGCCGGGCACCATCTGCGCAACTACCCCGGCAACTGCGAAAAACCCCACGGCCACAACTGGAATGTCCAGGTAACCGTGCGGGCCGCGGAGCTTGACGAGCTCGGCATGGGCATTGATTTCCGCGCCCTGAAAGACGCGGTCAAAATAATCATGGACGATCTGGACCACCGGGACCTGAACGAGCATTCCGCCTTCCAGGTCAAAAATCCCTCATCCGAGAACATCGCCGCCTATATCTTCCACGCGCTGGAAAAGGATCTCTCCTCAGAGCGTTACCATCTGCATGCGATCATGGTGGGAGAGACGGACAATACCGGGGTGACTTACCGTGGCAAAACCCAGGACTGACAGCATTGCAGAACCTCTGCAGGTTTCCGAACTCTTTTACTCCATCCAGGGGGAATCGACCTTTGCCGGCTACCCCTGCGCCTTTATCCGTCTGGCAGGTTGCAATCTGCGCTGCGCTTACTGCGATGCGCGCTATACCTACGAAGAGCAACATCGCCTGATGGCGGTGGAGCAACTGCTCGCCTTCACCCGGCAGCATCCGGCCGCCCTGGTGCAGATAACCGGGGGCGAGCCCCTTTTACAGGAGCAGGTCTACTATCTGCTGGACGAGCTCATGTGGGAAGAAAGAATGGTGCTGCTTGAAACAAACGGCAGTATCAGCCTGCGCCGGGTACCGCCAAAGGTAGTGAAAATCATGGACCTCAAATGCCCTGACAGCGGCATGTCCGAGCAGATGGATCTGGGCAACCTCAAGCTGCTGACCCCGGCCGATGAGCTGAAATGCGTTATCAGCTCACGCCGGGATTACGACTGGGCGGTGGCCATGCTGCGCACCCACATCCCGGCCCTGGCCGACCCCGCCGCCATCAGAAACCGGGTCAAGATCCTCTTCTCGCCGGTGACGGAAAAACTTGCCCCAAGCCTGCTCGCCCAGTGGCTGCTTGATGACGGGCTGCAGGTCCGCCTGCAGATCCAGCTGCACAGAATTCTGTGGCCGGAAAAAACCAGGGCCTTTTGAAAAAAGCCCCGGCTATTTGCCGGCAAGGGCCTTTTGCACTGCCTGCAGCAGCGTCTGCTTGAGAATCGGTTTACTCAGGTAAGCGCAGCAACCCATGTCCAGGGCTGTTTCCCGGTTGACCAGTTCACTCTGGCCGGTGCAGAGAATGATGGGCATGGCCGGATTCACGGCCAATATTTGCCGGGCCAGGTCAATACCTGTCATGTGCGGCATGGTCATATCCGTTATCACCAGGTCAAACTGATCCGGGTTTCGGCGGAATTCCTCCATGGCCTGCATTCCGCTGGAACAGCCGGTCACCTGATAGCCGTTGTTGGTCAGCATGGACTGGGCAATCCGGATGATCTGCTCTTCGTCGTCAATAAAGAGGATGCGCTCGCCGTTGCCGATAAGAACCTCCGGCAGCTGGCTCTCAGGCTCGCTTGTCGCTTCAGTTTCCGTTACCGGCAGATAGACATGAAAGCTCGTCCCTTTTCCCGGCTCGCTGTACAGGGAAATATGTCCCTTGTGGCTCTTGACGATGCCGTGCACCACGGCAAGCCCCATGCCCGTCCCCTCACCCTGGGGCTTGGTGGTGAAATAGGGCTCAAAGATCTTGTCTTTGATGGCCGGATCAATGCCGCATCCCGTGTCGCTCACCTCAAGCTTCAGATAGTGGCCTGCCTGCAGATCGGCATAACCGTATTCCCCCTCGCCAATATCAAAATCCGTCAGGGAAACGGCCAGGGTTCCACCGGTTTCCCGCATGACCTGGTAGGCATTGGTGCAGAGATTCATGATCACCTGATGGATCTGGGTGGGGTCCGCCATGACCCTGCTGTCGGAAGCGATGTTCTGCCTGATCTCGATGGTGGTCGGAATGGAGGCCCGCAGCATCTTCAAGACTTCCTTGATGATCAGTGAGATCTGCAGCGGCTGCCGCTCCTGGTCCGTCTTGCGACTGAAGGCCAGGATCTGGCTGACCAAGTCCCTGGCCCGTTCCGCCCCTTTTCGCACTTCCTCAAGATCCATGCGGCGTTTTTCCGGATCGGAATCCAGCATGGCCAGTTCATTGTAGCCGGAGATGATGGAAAGAATATTATTGAAGTCGTGGGCGATGCCGCCGGCCAGGGTGCCGATGGCCTCCATCTTCTGGGACTGGCGCAGCTGCTGTTCCAGTTTCTCCCGACCCTCCTCGTTCCGCTTGCGCTCGGTAATGTCTTCATACACCCCGAGAATCCCGTAGGCGTTACCGTGCTCATCCAGCAGCGGCACCTTGGTGGTGTCGATCCACAGCCTGGTGCCATCCACCTGCTGCAGCGGCTCGATGATGTGTCTCTTCACCTCTTTACCGCCCATGACCTCCAAATCATCGGCCCGGTATGCCTCGGCCTCCTCACGGGGCCACGGCAGGTCGAAATCGGTCTTGCCCTTGATCAGCTCCGGATCATGCAGTCCGACATCATCGGCAAAGACCCGGTTGCAGCCCTGGTACACACTTTCACGATCTTTCCAGAAAATAGATTGCGGCACGGTGTCCAGTATCTGCTGCAGCATGGCACGATTCTCCCGCAGCGCCTCCTCGGCCCTTTTGCGCACCTCGATCTCGCGCTGCCTTTCTTCGATCTCCTTGGCCATGCCTTCCAGGGACACCTGCAGCCTGTCGGTCATAGCGTTGAAGGCCAGGGCCAGTTCCCCCACCTCGTCATCCCTGTCGAGTTCCACCCGGCGGGAGAGATCCCCCTGCTGGATCTCCCGGGCAACCGCGGCAAGAGAGCGCAGGGGACTGATGATATTGCCGATGGCCAGGATGGAAAGGATGACGGCAGCCAGCAGCGCAAGCAGCACCAGCAGCAGGGTGATGCCTACGATACTGCGCGCCAGGGCCAGCACCTCTGCTACCGGCCTCTGGGCAACAACATACAGGAATTGCTCGTTCAGATCGATGCGTTCCGCGGCCAACATCACCTCTTCTCCCCCGAGGCCGTTGGTAATGCCCAGATGGGGGTCCGGCAGGGTAAAATGAGTGCCCCGCAGGACAACAGCGGGATTGGGATGGCCCACAACCTCTCCGGCACTGTCCACGATAAAGACGGTTTCACCGGATGTCACAGGAAGCGAGGCCAGCAACTCCCAGACTTTTTTCAACCGGGCCTTGCCGACAAGCACGCCCTCGGTCATACCGGTCTGGGGGGATTGCACGGGGACGGCGATGGTCATTAACGGTTCGCCATTGGCAGGGTCGAAGTGCACCGGACCGAAATAGCTGCGACCGGTGGAGGCGGGGATGGAAAACGCCGGATCATTCAGCCGGCTTGCCAAGGAATCTTCAGTGATAATCCGTGTCCGGTGGCGGCGGATCAACTCAGTGCCATCCACCCCGATCAGGATCAGTTCCTCAAAGCGGTTTTCATAGGAAAGCAGTTCATCCAGAATCCATTTTTGTTCCTCGCCTCCCGCATGGGAGAAACCGTAACCCTTGGAGAGCAGTACCAGTTCCCGTTCCAGCTCGCGCACAAAGGTATCGACCGCCGTGCTGATCCGCTGGGCATGGCTCTGCTGCTCCAGCAGGGCCTGTTGCCGCAAGGCCGCATAGCTCTTGACGGAGAGCACCACGCCGACCACCAGCAGCGGGACAATGGCCAGGCTGACAAAGGCAAGGGTCAGACGGGTACGGATACTTTTCAACATGGGGTGCTTCCTGGGGATGTGATTAAACTGCCTGCCATAGACTGAATAGGGGCCGGCAGCCCGCAAAAAAAAGTTGGTTTATCGGAATCCGTCCTACTTCCGCTGGCATCGCCTCCTCAGGCTGTGATAGGATGATGATGCGGATATGACTGTTCAAATCATAGCACACCCTCAGAGCAAAATGGGGAAATTTATGTTGAAAAAGAGTATGCCTGCCTTGCTTGTTCTGCTGCTGACATGCAGTTATCTCTGGCCCGCAAACCTGCCGGCCGCCGAGGAAAAAAATCACCTGCCGGTCATCGCCGTCCTGCTCTATTCAAAGCATTTTCCTCGCGCCCTGGAAGGATTCAAGGCCGGCCTGCGGGAAAAGGGGTATATTGAAGGGGAGAATATCAGCTACCTTTTCAACGGCCCGACCGAAAAAATCGAAGCACTGGATGCTGCCATGGACCGGCTTCTGGCCGGGCAGCCGGATCTGATCTTCGCCGTTACCACACCGGCCGCCTGTGCTGCCAGGCGTGCCACCCGGGCAAACAACATCCCGGTGGTCTTCGCCCCGGTCAACGATCCCATTGCTGCCGGACTGACGCAGAGCATCAAACATCCCGGCGAAAATATCACCGGGGTCATGGTTGCCGACAGCGAGGGAAAACGGCTGCAGTGGACCACTGAAATAGCGCCCTACATCCAAACGGTCCTGCTACCTTACAACCCCAACGACAAAAGTTCCATGAAGTCACTGCAGAACGTCCGTGCCGCGGGCGCCGTCCTCGGCCTGAAAATCATTGCCGAGGAGGTGCGCAACAATAAAGATATCAGGGCTCTCATCAACCACTGCCCTGAAGGCATCGACTCGATCTTTCTTCCCTGTGACGCGCTGATCGAGTCCAGAATCGATGATTTCGTGGCCCTGTCGCTTGCCAAAAAAATAATACTCTCCGTCACCCGTCGGGAGATGCTGGAAAAAGGAGCCCTCTTCAACTATGGCTTTGACAGCTTTAAACTCGGCAAACAGGCCGCCCGGCTCGCCGATCAGATCCTGAAGGGCACGAAGCCGGAGGATCTGCCGATTGAAATCGCGGAAGAATACTTTGACCTCAACCTGAAGACGGCGGATGCCATCGGCCTCCCCATCAGCGAATACATTCTCCGGCTGGCCCATCTCCTCATCCGGGCGCCACAGGTGGATGCAGGCGCGAAAGGGGAGAATCCGCAGCACGCCATTGCCCGCTGACCGTCATCTCTACAAACGGGAACACCAAATTAACACTAATCATAACTCCAAAAGGAGAATGGCTATGTCTATACATGAATTACTTGATCTCGAAAGACTAGGAATAAATAAAGATGTGGTTATTAACCTGGGGTTGACCAGAGGAATAGAAAACCTGCATTTCTCCAAGCTGGTTACAGAGGCAATACGAAGAGGAGAAGGAGAGTTGAGCAGGAAAGGGACTCTGCTGATCAATACCAGAGTTGATGACCTGTATGGCGAGCAGAGGCATACAGGCAGAACACCGGTTGCCAGGTATATTGTTACCGATGCCCCTGGTGTTGATTTTTCAAACTCCAGATTGAATCAACCCATGGACAGGGAACGAGCTGATATGATTTATAAGGAAATCATTGATCATATCAATGACAAAAAAGAGATTTTTGTCGCCAACAGAATGCTGGGGGCGGATCTGCACAATGCCTTTCCCTTTCAGTTTATCACGAGCCATGCCTCCCGGGCTTTGTTTGCCCTCAACCAGTTCCGCGACCTTCCTCCACTGGATATGGTCCTGCCCGGACAGATAGCACAGGATGCCGTGACGGTCATCGTTCTTCCTGACTTAAATCTTGATACGGAAAAATATAATTTGCAGCAGGATGGAGCTGTTATTCTAGATCTCAACCGGCGCATCATTCTCGTAGCAGGTATGAAATATTGCGGTGAACCGAAAAAGGGAATCTTTACCTTCCTGAACTATATTTATCCAACCATGGGCATCTTTCCTATGCATTGCGGCGCCAACATTGGAGATGACCGGAAATCGGCCGTTTTTTTCGGCCTGTCCGGAACAGGGAAAACAACCCTTTCTTCAGACCCGCATCGGACCATGCTTGGCGATGATGAAATTGCCTGGGGAGAAAACGGTCTGTTCGCCATGGAAGGGGGCTGTTATGCCAAGCTCATCAGGCTCGATAAAAATGCAGAACCAGACATCTACAATGCCATGAAGAAATTCGGTTCACTGGCTGAAAACGTGGTGATGACCAGAGGAAGATTCAACTATGCCGACAACAGCATAACGGAGAATTCCAGGGGATCATACCCTCTAAAAAACCTGCCTAATCCCAGTGAGACCGGCACGGCCAATCATCCCAGTAAGATTTTTTTTCTGTCTGCGGATGCCACCGGGACGTTGCCGCCTATTTCCCGGTTGACCACAAAACAGGCAATGTATCATTTTCTCATGGGCTATACCTCTAAACTGGCAGGCACCGAGGTCGGCGTGACCGAACCGCAGCCGTTTTTTTCCGCCTGCTACGGGCTGCCTTTTATGGCCAGAAATCTTTTTGAATATGCACAACTTCTCGAGAAAAAACTGAAGCAATCAGGCGCCCAGGTCTACCTTGTGAGTACCGGCTGGTCCGGCGGAGGTTATGGCGTCGGATCGCGCATTGCCATCAGAGACAGCAGGGCGATAATCTCTGCGGCATTAAACGGCGATCTGGAAAATGCCCGTCATCAAGTGCACGAACAATTCGGTTTTGAAATGATATTGGAATGTCGCGGAATTTCCTCACAGGATATCCTCAAACCATGGGAAACATGGGAGAATGTCGCCGCCTACAGGCAGGCGACAAACAGGCTGGCCAGCAGCTTTCAGGATAAATTTACAGAAACGCATAAGGGGAATTCGGCGGCCATGAGGCTCATGGAATTCGGCCCCCAACCGCTATGATAAAGTCGCAAAAAGTCCGGTCAAAGTCGATGCAGGTTTTTCCAGCGGGGCAGGACGTTGATGGAATTAGTCAGTAGTTCGTTGTCATGTACATAAAGCATATTGAGCCTCTGGAGCGGATTAAGGCACGATCCCGTATGGAACCGGCTATAACAGGAAACATCTTCAACTCTTTGATGTAAGGTCAGCCCAATGATAGCCAATGGAATCTTTCCTCTCCGTAACAATTTAATGGCGCGGCAATTTGCCCTATTTACATATTGAAGATTTCGTTATTAGGATTTGTTTGGAGAATCGTTAAATGAGCAATGAAAAATGAAAAAAATACTATTTGCAGGATTGGCGATGCTAATGTCACACCTTTCCCTCAACCTGGCCGGGGAAAGAACGACAATTGACCTCAGGGAAAATTTTCCTGACACAAGGTGATAACGGCCTTTTTGCTTATGGCTACGCTGCTGCCACAGACACATACCGCCTCCTTTCAGATGCTGGCAGTTATCTTTTCAATAGGCCTGAGGAAGGACGGTGGAACAACCCACATGTCTTTAAGGATGGTTATTGGCCGGGCTACTGGATTGGCCAGTCTTGGTTTGGCCTGTTCCCATCAGGGACTGCCAGCAATGCGTACTCTCCAGAAAATGCTTCATTGGCGTGGGTTGTCCCGACCGGAACAGCATCATACGAACTCATCGGCACTTATTATGTCTACCCAGGCTCATTAAATGGGGTAGATGCCTATATTAAACGCAACGACACAATCCTTTCTCCTGGCTCTCAGCAAAATTTTGACCTTGCAAGTCTCTTCTTTAATGCCGGGGACGCCATATATTTCAGTGCAGGGGCGCACAACGATATGTACTTTAGCAAGTATACTGACTGGCCATTTTTGCAAGGGCAAATAATTGTAACTCCAACTGCGCCTGTTCCCGTGCCTGCCACTGTCCCCCTCTTTGGTTCTGGCTTAGCTGGCCTCGTTGGCGCTAGACTCAGACGGAAGGAAAAATAGCCAACCAAAGACAGGGTCAAAATGGCCCTGGCGTTTTGATTTCAATTGGAAAAATTACCGAACCAAGTGCACCTTTAGGTAGTTATATTCATATCGAAGCTGTAAATTCTTTGCTTCCTCTTCAACAGCAGCTTACTTGTGTGCTATTAAGTAAGGGTTCTGAAGGGAAAACCGAATACGGGATTGAGTTTTGACAGATTCCAAAGGAGAATACCGCGATGAATACCAGGAGTTCAATCTTGAAATTATTAGGAGCAGTAATCTGGGTGCTGCTCTTGTCCTTCGATGTCCCGGCAGCGCCGTTCTACATGAACATCGGCACACTGCCCAATGGCGGGAACTGTATACCATTAGGGGTATCCGCCGATGGATCAGTCGTTGTTGGAGTTGCTGTTAACGCCTCTGGCCAAGAGGAAGCCTTCCGATGGACAGGAAGCACCGGGGTGGTCGGGCTTGGTACCTTACCAGACGACATAGGCAGCAAAGCATGTGGCGTTTCCGCCGATGGATCAGTCGTTGTTGGAGTTGCTGTTAACGCCTCTGGCCAAGAGGAAGCCTTCCGCTGGACGCAGTCGACCGGCATTGTGGGGCTTGGCACCCTATCCGGAGGGGACCGAAGTGCGGCGTATGGCGTGTCGGATGATGGGGCGGTCGTAGTCGGGACGAGTGGCGAAGCCTTCCGTTGGACCCAGGCTGATGGCATGGTGGGACTTGGCATCATTGGTCCACCCGACAGCGTGAACAACAACAGCACTGCTTATGGCGTATCCGGTGATGGATCGATTGTGGCAGGGTATCACATTTCCTCCTCGAGTCCAATGCAGGCCTTTCGCTGGACAGCGGCCGACGGCATGGTGGGGCTTGGCACCTTGACAGGTTTAAGTAATTGGGGAGCAGACTCCAGTACGGCCTTCGGTGTCTCGGCCGATGGCTCGACTTTGGTCGGTGACAGTTCGAAAGATCCCTATGGAAGTGGTTATGGAGCCTTCCGGTGGACCCAGGCTGATGGCATGGTGGGACTTGACAAGTTCTCCGAATACGTTGCAGGCAGGGCCTTAGCTGTTTCGGACGATGGCTCACGCATAGTCGGATACGGGTATAAATCTAATTCTGAAATACTCGCCTTCATTTGGGACGCCCAGCACGGCATGCGCAACTTGCAGGACGTACTGGTGCAGGACTATGGTCTTGACCTCACCCTCACCTACGGGACTTTGGAGACAGCCCGATCCATCTCCGCTGATGGCCTGACGATTGTCGGTGAAACGTACGGCCAAGCCTGGCTTGCCCGGTTGGAACCTCACATGTCGTTTTCTTTTGAAGAAGATGGTGACACAACAACCGATGTCTCTGGAGACGGAAACATCGGCATAGTGTATGAAGCAATCTTCGCGCCCGGGAAAGGGGTCGGCGACAGCAATGCCTTTGAGTTCAACTGGTCCAGCGCAAATTACATCCAGGTTCCTTATCGAAGCGCACAAACGGTTACCGATGCCATAACCCTGGAAGCTTGGGTGTACCCCACCGCCTGGGACAATATCTATGCCGGATACAACCGGATTGTATCCAAATATCCCTGTTATCTCCTGAGAGGTGTTAACGGACTAGCTCAGTTCAACATTCTCACTGAAAACCATGGGTACAAAAGCGTCTTAGATTCTCAGGTGATGAAGTTGAACCAGTGGCACTACCTTGTCGGCACGTTTGACGGTAAATCACTTGCACTTTATGTTGATGGTGTTCAGAAAGACCATACGGAATTGCTGGACAATGACACAATCGTCACCAACCAATTGCCAATATATATCGGGGAAAATCCAAAATTAAACGAAGGATTTTCAGGCATTATCGACGAGGTCTCCTTATATGGCCATGCCAAACAACAAAGCGAGATTGCAGAAACCTATGAATCATACACCAGGAAACACGATTGGCCGATGTTTCACAACAATCTCCAACACACCGGAAGAAGCATCTACACCGGACCGGAAAAAGGAACCGTGCTTTGGACGTACGACACGGGAGGCGAAGTCAATTCCTCCCCTACAATCGATAAGAATGGAATTATTTATGTTGGCTCCAACGACAATAATCTGTATGCCGTCAATCCTGATGGCACATTAAAATGGATATATTCCACCAATGGCGGCATACAGTCTTCACCTGCCATTGGCAGAGATGGGACCATCTATGTCGGCTCCAGAGATAATAATGTCTATTCCATTAGACCCGACGGAACATTGAAATGGTATTATTCTACCGATGGAGAAATAACGAGCAGTCCTACCATTGGAAATGATGGGACAATCTATATAAGCTCTTATGACTCCAATCTCTATGCATTTAATCCTGATGGCACTTTGAAGTGGGACTATTCCGCGGGCTGGGCGACTCCCACCATAGGGCGTGATGGCACTGTCTATGCGGGATTCGCAGGA
Organism: Pseudomonadota bacterium; assembly: GCA_018897105.1. GTDB lineage: Bacteria > Desulfobacterota > Desulfobulbia > Desulfobulbales > SURF-16 > SURF-16. Next base: position 6,068 of record JAHILF010000074.1, on the reverse strand, counting down.
TTGAGACTCCATGCGCTCACCGCAACAGGCTCTCTTAAATGGCAAAGTGAGCCGGCAAGCAACTGGCCTCAAACCGTTCCCGCGTTAAGTCCGGACGGTACTGCCATCTATTATGGCGCGGATGACGGATATTTGTATGCTCGGAACACTAGTGACGGCAGCCTCAAGTGGAAATCTCCCTTTACTTACGGTGGTATCCAGTCATCTCCCGCTGTTGGAAATGATGGAACTCTCTATGTCGGTACACAATATGGCAGTTTGTGGGCTCTCAACCCGGAGGACGGAACCCTGAAGTGGAATTACTATATGAGCCTGGGGGCCTGGTCATCGCCAGCCATAGGCGCTGATGGCACCATCTATTTTGCAACTGGTTATGGACACCTTTTTGCCATGAATCCCGCTGGAACCTCGAAGTGGGTCTATGAGGGCAGTTATGAAAGCGATGGCCATTTTCATTCTTCACCTGCCATTGGAAGCAATGGCGTCCTCTATGTTGGCTCCACTAATGGGAAGCTCTACGCATTTGGTGCGCCACCATGTTTAGCCGATTTTGACGGTGACAGTGATGTGGATGGGACTGATTTGGCTACTTTTTCTGCCGGAGGGGCAGGCATTACCCTCGAAGAGTTAACCTCCGATTTTGGGAGAACAGATTGCCCGGTTTGCAGATAAGAAAACAGACAACAGAAATTAAAGGGAAGTTCTACAGGACGAAAACGCAGCTGTGTTTTCATTGGCCCTAAAGAGGTTTATGGATCTACTCGATTTTCTTATGGCACTCAGAGAATCGATGAAGGGTGACCTGGAGTTCATCCAAATGGGGGATATGTTCGATTTGTGGCAAGCAAAGGGCAATACGAACATGATTGTGGAAGCCTATCCGAGCATTATTGGATTTTTGGATAAGATAGGAACAAACTATATCGTCGGCAATCACGATATAGACATATACGAACAATTGTCCTTGTCAAACAGTTTCGTTGTCTATTCCTGACACTTAACCCTGCAACACAAGTTTTGTGCCCAAAAGTTGATCGAAATCAAACTTGAATACTTAAAATATTCCATGTGAATGCGGGCACTTATATCTTTTTAATAATGACAAAAAGATATTAACCAGCCGAAATCATTGAAAATAATCTTAAAAAGTGTCAGGAATTATAAGTTAAATAACTAGTTATTTCAACCAGTTAACAAGAAGTTGCGTTGTAGGGTTATTTCGAACCGGAAAGTCCTGGTTCGGCAGCCAAGAAAACCGTCGTGCCGCAAACGTGGGAGGAGAGAGATTATGGCGAATCGGAGTAAATTATCGGGCAAAATCTTAGTGGTGTTTTCCCTGTTGACCGTTGCTGTTCTCCAGGGCTGCGCTGGCCCGGCAACCGAGAGCAACCGGCAGTTGGCTGCCTCGACCGGGACCTGCTCCCAGCCCAATAGCGCGGTACCGGAATACTTTGACCTCATCAATAAGGCGAAACCGGAATTCGTGCAGATGATAAGGCGATTTCCCAAGGGCGGCGATATACACAACCACCTTTCCGGTGCGATCATGCCCGAGGACTATATCGACATGGGTATGCAGGAAAGCGATTGTTACGGTCCTGCCGCCGATGATCCGACCCAATATGCCATCAAACTTAATAATGGCGAGCCCGGCGCCTGCGGCCCCGGCGACCAGCCGTTATCGCTGCTGGGCGCCCGAGACCGGCAGAAGCTGATGCAATCGCTGTCGATGTATCAATTCAGCTATGCCGACATTCAGGCTGGGCATGATCAATTCTTTGCAACTTTCGGCAGGTTCGGCGCGGTGTCCGGTGCAGACGGGGTCAAAGGGAAGATGCTGGCCAAAATGTTGCAGCAGGCCAATACTGACTCCGTTTCATACGTCGAGACGATGATGTCCTTTCAGTCAGGCGCCGTCAACACGCTGGCCGATCGGTTGCGGCAGCTCTATCCCGACCCTTCCTTCTATACCGATAGTCGTAATTACCCCGCCATGTTTGACCTGCTGCAGAGTGTCGGGCTGCAAAACGCCGTGACTGCCGCCCAAGACGATATCTCCTCGCAGGTCAGGCAAATGCAGGAAACCCTCGGCTGTGGCACGCCCAGCCGGGATCCAGCCTGTGGCGTTTCCTGTAATTTCCTTTCGGCGGCAAACCGCAACGCGGCAATGCACGGGAATGTCGACCCGGCAAAGATTTTCGCCCAGACGGTTTTCTCCTTCGCGCTTGCCGACCGCGATCCCCGCGTGGTCGGAGTCAATCTGGTCAGCGGCGAGGACTTGCCCGTTTCCATGCAGAACTTCACCACAGAGATGCAGTTTTTCAGTTTTTGCCACGGCATTTTCCCCGAGGTGAACATCGCCCTGCACGGCGGAGAAATTACCCCCTGTTTTGTGGGAGCGGGAAATCCCGCGCTCAAGGACCACCTTGCCGGTTCCATTCAGGCGGGAGCGAAACGGCTCGGCCACGGTATCTCCTTCGAGTATCTAAATGACGGCCAGCAGGCCGAAGTCGTGAACCTGATGAAAAGTAACGATACCCTGGTGGAGATACTTTTCACCAGCAATGCGCAAATCCTGGGCGTTACCGGCGATGGACATCCCTTCCCGCAGTATTACCGGAAATATGATATCCCGGTTGCGCTGTCAACGGACGACGAGGGTGTCTCCCACTCCGATTACACGACAGAGTGGCTTTACGCCATCATCAAGTATGGCTTGAGCTATGATGATGTGGTAAGGCTGGCGCGGTTCAGCCTCCAGTACAGTTTTTTGCCGGGCGATCCGCTCTGGGCGGACGTGGCAAAGGCCAAAGCCGCAGCTCCTTGCGCGGCTGAGGAACCGGGACGTATTGTTGCCAGGGAGTCAGCATGCGAGTCCTTCCTGCAAAACAGTACGAAAGCTCGTGCACAGTGGGACTATGAGGCCAGGCTGGCGGATTTTAATCGGAACTACGGTGGCAAGTTCAGGCAATATCTTGGGCAGCTCCAGTAAAGAGGAGCCGCGCGGGAGAGTAAAGTGGCAGCCTGGGCGGTATTGGCAAAAAGTGAGTGAACAAAGAACGAGTTGCGATTTTTACTACTCCACAGAGACAACTGCAGGATGAGAAATGAAAAACAGATGCCAGTGGTGCGGCAGCGATCCTCTATATATTGCCTATCACGATAAGCAGTGGGGTGTCCCGGTTTATGACGACCGGCTGCTGTTTGAAATGCTGATTCTGGAAGGGGCGCAGGCCGGCCTGAGCTGGCTGACAATTCTTAAGAAACGGGAGAATTACCGGCGGGCCTTTCACGATTTTGATCCTGTGAAAATCGCCGCATTTTCCCAGGACGAAATCCAGGGTCTGCTACAGGATGCCGGTATTGTCCGCAACCGTCTCAAGATAGAGGCTGCGGTCAAAAACGCCCGTGGGGCGGTGGCCATCATCGAGGAACACGGGGCGCTGGCCGCTTTTCTCTGGCGTTACGTGGGCAACAGTGCCCGGCAAAACGCCTGGCAATCACTCAGTGAACTGCCGGCCCGAACAGTGGAGTCGGACATGATGAGCCGGGACCTGAAGAAACGGGGATTTAATTTCGTCGGTCCGGCCATCTGTTATGCCTTCATGCAGGCCGTGGGGATGGTGAATGATCACACTGTCGATTGTTTCCGCCATGCTGAGATCAAGGCGATGGTCCGGTAAGTCGTATCGCGATCTGTTTCTTTTTTATCCCGTCCTTACCTTGCCTCCCTGTTTTTGCCTTCCCATTGTCTTTTTTTTGGTTGACTATCCCGGCAGGGAAGGTGGTAGGATGAAAATTACTACAAGTGTTTGACAAGTGCTTGATTCTGCATCTTGCTACCCATAAGCAGTTCATCTGAAAATCATAAAAAGAGATGAGTCATGGTTTCCCTGCGTGATACGATCAGAAATTACAAGTTGTCTTTGGGCTTTCTGATCATCATCGCGTTGTTCCTTTCCTTTGGCCTGATCGCCACAAGGGAAATCTTCGTCTTGGGAAACTTCACCGGAATGATTTACCGACACCCGCTTGTCGTCTCCAATGCCTCCCTCACCGCCGCCCTCAATATCACCAAAATGCACCGCAGCATGAAAGATGTTGTGTTGGCGCCGTCGGGCACAAGGCTGGAAGAGGCCCTGCAGGCTGTTGATGCCGACGAGAAGGTAGTGTATGCACAGCTTGATCTCATCCGCGACAATATTCTTGGAGCGGAAGGTCAGTACCTCGAGAGGGAAACCCGGCAGCTGTTTGCAGAATGGAGTCCCATACGCCAGGAGGTTGTTTTGCTTTCCAGGTCTGGAAAAAGGGAAGCAGCAGCCCTTATCACACAGGGAAAAGGGGCGCAGCATGTGGAAATGCTGGAAAGCAAAATGGGGGAGTTGGCACTGTATGCCAGACAAATGGCTGATTCCTTTATAGCCAGTGTCCAGATGCGCATGGAGCAGGTTGAACATATCGCCATTTCCCTGACCATTGCCGGTGTCCTGGTTTCAGCCCTTATTGCCTTGTTCACCACTTCCCGGGTACGGCAGGATGAGAGAATGCTGCGGACTGAGAAAAATAATCTGCAGAAGGCTCTTGTTGAAATCAAGACGCTGCGCGGCATTCTCCCGGTATGTTCCTTTTGCAAGCAGATCAGGGATGAGAAGGGCCTGTGGCAAAAAATGGAAGTATATATCCAGGAGCATTCCGAGGCGGATTTCAGCCATGGGGTGTGCCCGGATTGCATGAAAAAGCATTACCCTGAGGAATACGCCGAGCTGGTTGCAATAAGGCGGATGAATCAGGCTAGCGTTGGTCTGGGATTATTCTGACAAGTCGGGTTGTTCCGCTGCTAGTATGTAACTCCCCATTTTATCAATCCATTGCATATTTTTCAGGAATGATTATTAATTAGGTAAGGTATTAATGATTAATTCCAGCAAAAAAATGACAGGCGCTTATGCCTGCCTTTTTCTCCTTGTTGCTGACAGGAGGTGGATATCATGATGAACGCTGAATTTGTTAAAGCACAGAGACACTTTTTACGAGGCGAGTACGGAATAAGCATCATGGATTTCAACAGCGCTCTTGAACATGGTGTGGACCCGAGCCTGGTCCATATGCCCCGGGGAATTTCCCATCTGAAAAATGGTGATTTCATTGATGCAGTAGAAGATTTCAGCCATGCGCTCAAGATTGACCCCATAAACGACCAAGCCTTTTTTCTGCGAGGCATAGCGCATTTTAATAACAGTGATGTGGAGATGGCACTGGATGATTTCAATGATTCCATCAGTCGAAATGGAAGGCGGGGTGCCGCATATGTGGCCCGCAGTTTGGCCCTGAAGGCGATGGACCGGGTCACGGAAGCGGAAAACGATATGAAAACCGCCCTTTCCCTTGCCGATGTTGAGGTGGAATCCTTTATCAAGGAGTACTGTATTTCCCTGACCATGTATAAAATGGCTATGTCGCTTTTTGATCTGGGAAAGGAACCCTGGACTCCAGAAATGCGGGAAAACGCATGGAAGTCGAACATTGATGCAGCCAAAGCCTGTAATGGCTGATGAAGCAAAACATGACCGAAAGCGGATCATGACAAGCAAATAAAAAAGGCTCCTGAAAGGGAGCCTTTTTTATTTCTGATTACTACCCATTTTCAGCCAGTCAGAACGTAGCATTATATATGCCGGTGAATAAGCATAAAGTTTACGGTTTACAGTTCAATGTCGTTAACTTAAGGCCGGGAGACAGATTTAATTTTTCTTCCAGACTGAGGGGACTGAATTTTTTTCGCGGTTTTGGCGAAAATCATTCTGTCCCCGGCTTTGGTAAAGAAAAAATAAAATCAGTCCCCTCTGCAACTCACTCTTAAGTTAATGACATTGGTTTACAGTTGGCAGTTGAGGGAAATTATCTTGTCAGATTTTGATATTGGAAGACCAATGCCGTTAACTTAAGAAAAACTGACTACACTCGTCGTCACCCCGGCGAAGGCCGGGGTCCAGAATTGTCGTAACTACCTGGATTCCGGCCTTCGCCGGAATGACGAACCTGGGCTCAGGCAACCGGCGAAAAGGCTT
>JAHILF010000073.1 GCA_018897105.1 Pseudomonadota bacterium | reverse complement strand
GAAAAACTGACTACACTCGTCGTCACCCCGGCGAAGGCCGGGGTCCAGAATTGTCGTAACTACCTGGATTCCGGCCTTCGCCGGAATGACGAACCTGGGCTCAGGCAACCGGCGAAAAGGCTTAAGTTAATGACATTGTCTTCTCACTTATAACTTTTTACAGCCATTGCAGCTCCTGTTCCTTGAGAATGATCAACCGATCACGCAGCTCTGCCGCCTCCTCAAAGGCCAGGTCCCGGGCCTTATCCATCATCTGCTTCTCCAGTTTTTTGATCTCCTTGCGCAGATCCTTCAGAGTGTGGAACTCCAGCTGTTCTTCCGCCGCCTTGAGCAGCGGGGTATGCTCCGTCTTCTCATACATGGTTTCCATCACGTTTTTGATGGAGGAGCGGATCGTTTCCGGCGTGATGCCGTGCCGCCGGTTATGCTCCTGCTGCAGAATCCGTCTCCGCTTGGTCTCGTCAATGGTGCGCTGCATGGACCCCGTCACCTTGTCTCCGTAAAGAATGACCATTCCCACCACATTTCTGGCCGCCCGGCCGCAAGTCTGGATGAGCGAGCGCTCGCTGCGCAGAAAGCCCTCCTTGTCCGCATCCAGCACCGCTACCAGCGATACCTCGGGGATATCAAGCCCTTCGCGTAGCAGGTTGATGCCGATCAGCACATCATATTCCCCCTGGCGCAGCTGGCGCACCAGTCCGATACGCTCCAGCGTCTTGATGTCCGAATGGAGGTAGCGCACCCTCACCCCGAGTTTCTCATAATAATCCGTCAGATCTTCCGCCATGCGCTTGGTCAGGGTGGTGACCAGCACCGCCTCGTGCCTTGCTGCCCGCTGCCGCACCTCCTCCAGCAGATCATCCACCTGGCTTACGGCCGGACGCACCTCAATGGCCGGATCAAGCAGCCCGGTGGGCCGGATAATCTGCTCCACCACCCGCCCCTGAGCTCGGTCGATTTCAAAGTTACCCGGGGTGGCCGACACATAAACCGCCTGGTTGATGCGGCGGTCAAACTCATCAAACTGCAGGGGGCGGTTATCAAGGGCGGAAGGCAGTCGGAAGCCGAAATTCACCAGGGTCTCCTTGCGGGAGCGGTCCCCCCGGTACATGCCGCCGATCTGGGGAATGGTGATGTGGCTTTCATCGGCAAACAGGATGAAATCAGGGGGAAAGTAATCAAGCAGAGTGGGGGGCGGCTCGCCGGTATTTCTGCCGGTGAGATGCCGACTATAATTCTCGATGCCGTTGCAGTAGCCCAGCTCGCTGATCATCTCCAGGTCGAACATGGTGCGTTGCTCCAGCCGCTGGGCCTCCACCAGACGACGCTCTTTTGTAAAAAAGTCCAGGCGCTCCTTGAGTTCTTCCTTGATGGTTCCCATGGCCCTGACCAGGATTTCCTTGGAGGTGACAAAATGGCTGCCCGGGAAAACCGTCACCTCCTCCATGGTGGCCAGCACCTCACCCCGCAGGGGATCAACCAGGGATATGCTGTCAATGGTATCACCATAAAGTTCCACTCGCACGGCATGGTCCTCCTCGTAGGCCGGGAAGATATCGACCACATCACCGCGGACGCGGAAAGTGCCGCGATGAAAGGAGAAATCATTACGTTCATAGAGCATGTAAACCAGCCGCCGCTGCATCTCCTGCAGGGGGTACTCCTCCCCTTGCTTTAACAAGAGATGCATGCTCTTATACTCATCCGGCGAGCCGAGTCCGTAAATACAGGAGACACTGGCGACTATCAGGACATCCCGGCGGGTGAGCAGTGAACGGGTGGCCGAGTGGCGCATCTTGTCAATGACGTCATTGATCGCCGAGTCTTTTTCAATGTAGGTGTCGGACTGGGGGATATAGGCTTCGGGCTGGTAATAATCATAGTAGCTGACAAAGTACTCCACCGCATTTTCCGGAAAGAGATCCTTGAATTCGGCATAAAGCTGGGCTGCCAGGGTTTTGTTCGGGGCCATCACCAGGGCCGGACGCTGGGTCTGGGCGATGACATGGGCCATGGTGAAGGTCTTGCCGGACCCGGTGACGCCGAGCAGCACCTGCTCCCGCTCGCCTCGCTCGATTCCCCGGCTCAGGGTCTCAATGGCCTTGGGCTGATCCCCGGCAGGCGAGAAGGGGGAATGTATTTTAAAACCTGTGCTCATAGCCCTGAAAACTGATGTCCCGCCACTCTCCGTCCTGCCGGAGCATAACCTGCGCCCCGGCAACAATCCGGCCTACACAGGCAATGTCCACCCCTGCCTCCCGGCTGATATTACGGAGCGGTTCGCTGTTTTGCGCCGGTGCGCTGAAAACAAGCTGGTAGTCCTCACCGCCCTGCAGCGCCAACTGCATGGGGGAAAGGTGCAGGGCAGCAGCGGCTTTCTGCAGCTCGCCCGCCAGGGGAACCTCCTCGGCCATGATCTCCGCCCCCACCCCGCTTGCTTGACAGATATGGGCCAGGTCCGTGGCCAGACCATCGGAAATATCCATCATAGCGTGAATGAGTCCGCTGTCGGCCAGCAGCCGGCCCAGTCTGACCTGGGGCTGCGGATCTAGATGGGCGCGGCAGAGCAACGCATACTCCTCCTGCCCCTGCCACCCCTGACGGCACAACTCCAGACCGCAGGCCGCATTACCGAGACAGCCGCTCACCCAGACCAGATCACCGGGCCGGGCTGCGGAACGATAACAGACCTGCTTTTCCGCCATCTCCCCGCAAACGGTGATGGACAGCAGGAGGCGCTCACCGGCATAAACCGTATCTCCACCCACCAGCACCATGTCATGCTCAGCCAGTACATCAAGAAAACCGGCCACCATTTTGTCCAGCAACTCCTTGCGGCAGGCGGCAGGCAGTCCAAGTGCGAGCAGGGCAAAACGCGGCCTGCCCCCCATGGCGCCGATATCGCTGATATTGACACTGGCCGCCTTTCTGCCCAGCAACTCAGGAGGATGCCAGGTCAGATCGAAATGCACGCCCTCCACCAAGGCATCGGTGGTCCACAGGTCAACCAGCCCGCCGGCCTTGCGCACCACAGCGCAATCATCGCCGATGCCCCGCACCAGATCAACCGCTGTTCCGACCTGCTGCCGGGCAATGGCCGCTATGATATTTCTTTCAGCAAAGTGCTCCACGTTACCAACTCTTCGCAACCAATTTCGTTAACTTAAGACAGGGAGACAGATTTAATTTTTACTCCAGACTGAGGGGACTGAATTTTTTCCGCTGTTTTGGCGGAAATCATTCTGTCTCCGGCTTTGGAAAAGGAAAAATAAAATCAGTCACCTCTGGGTATCTCCGATAAAAAGGGCATACTAAACATGATCAAGGCGTTCCGCACCATAAAAAATAAGCCGCAACCCAACCCCACAAACGGCACGGGAGTTTTCGCTGACCTCGCATGAGGAATAAGACAACATTAATCAGAATGGAAATGGTTATCCACGGGAAAGGAATCAGGATAATGACGGGCAAGGTAGTGTTGCAGCAATTCTCGGATTTCCGTCGAGGAGGAGCAGGCCAGCAGACGCCGGGCCAGCCTCTCCACGGACGCGGCCCGGCTTTGCCGGATCATCCTTTTGATATAAGGAATGGCCGGCGGATGCATGCTGAAGGAATCAACGCCAAGGCCGAGCAGCAACGGCAGATACTTCTCCTCCCCAGCCATTTCACCGCATATCCCCACCTCAATCCCCGCCCGGTGGGCAGCCTCAACCACCTGACTGATCATCCTCAATATCGCCGGATGCAATGGCTCGTACATATGCGCCACCTGCTCGTTGCCCCGGTCAATGGCCAGGGAATACTGGATCAGATCATTGGTGCCGATGCTGAAAAAATCGACCTCACGGGCCAGGGTATCGGCCACGGCAACCGCGCTGGGCACCTCGATCATCAGGCCCAACTCCACCCGTTCAGCAAAGGGGATGCCGTCCGAGCGGAGCTTTTCCTGCACTCCGGCGACAACCTCTTTCACCTGCTGCAATTCGCAGTAGGAGGAAATCATGGGGAAAAGAATCCGCAGACAGCCAAAAGAGCTGGCCCGCAACAAGGCGCGCAGCTGGGTTGCAAACATGACGGGCTCATGCAGACAATAGCGGATAGCCCGCAGACCCAGAGCAGGATTGGCCTCTGAGGACCACTGTTTTTCCATTTTACTGCGAAACCCGGAAGACTTGCCCGCTTTAGCCATGAACTGCTTGTCGCCGCCGATATCAAAGGTCCGTATGGTCACCGGAAACGGTGCTGCCGCGGACAGCAGATCTTTATAGGTGGCAAAAAGCAACTCTTCAGAGGGATTGTCCAGGGCACTCAGATAAAGATACTCGCTGCGGAAAAGTCCGATGCCGCCTGCCCCGTATGCAAAGGCCTGGCCGACCTCATCGGCGATTTCCAGGTTGGCCTCCACCCTGACCTGCAGTCCATCGGAGGTCTCAGCCCGCAGATGGGCGTACTGTGCCACCTCCAGATGCAGCTGCTGATACTGACGCTGCCTGTCCTGATAGTACTCCAGGAGTTCCTCCTGGGGGTTGACAAAGACCAGGCCGGTGACGCCGTCCAGAATGATCAGATCATTGGTGCTTATCCGCCCATTCACATCCTTTAAGCCGAGCACCGCCGGGATTCCCAGGGTCTTGGCCACAATGGCCGAATGGGATGTTTCGCCCCCCATCTCGGCAAGAAACCCTGCCCGGTCGGACATGTGCAGAATATCTTCAGGCGAGAAATCCCGTGCGACGAGAATCAGCTTCCCGTCAATTTCTTCCGGCAGCATCTCCGTGCCGGACAGCTCGCAGAAGATGCGGTCCGCCACCTGCCTGACATCAAGAAAACGACCGCTAATATAGGTATCATCCACCTTGGCAAAGGCGGCCTCCACCTGGCCCAGGGCCTTATCAAGAGCCCATTCGGCATTGATTTTTTCAGCGGCGATTATTTCCAGGGTGCGGTCAAAGATCATTCTGTCCCGCAGCATGAGGATATGGGTATCGATGATTGTGGCATAGTCCGCCATCACGGCGGCAAACTGTTCTCTCACCTGCCGGAGCTTGTCTTCCGTCCGGGCGACGGCGTTACGGAAACGGCTCTGCTCCAGCGCCAGAGAGCCATCAGCGCTGATCCTTCTTTTTTTGAAAGTGCCCCCGGGTTCAACGAGTAAAGCACGGGCAATGACGATACCTGGAGAAACCCCGATACCCTGCATGGCGATCTCGCTTGCAACGGGTTTCCGGCTGGTCATTCTTCACCAAATTTTTCGGCAATCAGCAGGGCTAGAGCGGCAAGCGCCGCCTCGGCATCCTCTCCGGTCGCCTTGATGGAAACGGGTGTCCCCTTAGTGCAGGCCATGGACATCACATCAAGAATGCTTTTGCAGTCAGCCTCCACCCCATCGCGGATGAGCCGGATGTCGGCATCGAATCGTTTCGCCGTCTCCACCAGCATGGCGGATGCGCGGCCGTGCAGACCGAAGGCATTGGCGATAACCAGTTCCTTTCTGCACTCGGGCATCCCTATTTCACCACGCGCAGGACAGCCGGCTTGCCTTTATCCTGCGGCTTCTGCTCTTTTTTCGGTGGTCCCTCCGGGCCTGAGAAATCGACCGCTTTGATATATCTTTTTTCGCCACCCATGGTAAAAATTTCTTTGCCGGTAAACTGCTCTGTCCGCAAAGTCCAGACCACCTTCTGTGGAGGAACGGAAAGAAGTTGCATGCTTACATGCCACCACTCATCGCGCCTGTTGGTATCCCTTTCAAAACCGGTGATCAGGGAATAGCTGAGGGTCTGGGGATTTTCCGTAACAATGATCACGATATCCCCGATGTCGGTAGAATCTTTCAAACGAAAGACCTTATGGAGTTCTTCTACGATTTTATCCATTTTTCATGATATGTGAGATGATTTAAAAGTAAATGAGACAGCAAAAAGTCTCACATGACGGGCCATTAAGTTAAAGCAAGAACCTTGTATAAGCAAGCGGGACAGCTCAGAGCTGAACCGTCAGGCTCTTTTCTGCCGTAGGCGCGGGCCATGCCCGCGATAACCGTGGGTCATCAACAATGATCGCTGGCTTAGCCCGCGCCTACAGAATAGCAAGAGCATAACATCTCATACAATTCATACAATGGCAAAGACAAAAAGACAACCTTAAGCCGCCTTCATTTCCCGCATTGATATTTTACAGGAAAATGGTATGTGTTAATTCGTAAAAATATGATACGTGGCCCCATGGATATCTCATCTTGCCAGCCGCAGCTAATGATGCATAATATAATTTGAATCATATCGGATTGGAGGGAACACTCTTCCTCTCTGAAAGCCCGTTCTGCCTGGCTCATATTTCGATTTTAAAGATAGCAATTCCTCTTTACGGAGGAAGAATAAAAACGTCATCGACTCCACAAAAAATATATGGAACCTTTTCACATAAGGATTTGTCTTGCCTTCAAAGAACAGATTTTATTGCTCCTGAGCATTTCGTGCTGGTCTTTGACAGCTAGAGATCTCTTCTTGCCGGACAGAAAACACCCGGTTGCAAAAGTGTCCACCCCGGGTGTTTCATGAATAAAGATGAATTAAAAAAGGATACTGAGCAGCTTGTTCAAGATTTTCTTGACGGTGATGCCCAGGCCTTTAACCGTCTGGTCCTGCTTTATCAGACCAAAATTTACAACCTGGCCCTGAATTATGTCAAAAGCCCTGAAGAGGCGCAGGATCTGGCGCAGGACATATTCGTTACGGTCTATCGTTCCCTGCCGAAGCTGCGGGAAAAAAATAAATTTTCTTCCTGGCTGTACCAGATTGCTATTAATCATTGCCGTAACCGCTATAAAAAACTGTGCCGACGTGGTTATTTCAGCAATATCTCCCTTGATGATGAAGAATCGTTTCTTCAGATTGCGGGTGATGAGGGGCCGGAAAAATTACTGCAACGCAAAAATACCATCACTCTTGTCCGTGCAACCATAGATTCCATGGCGGAAGCGGAAAAAGAAATCATACTTTTACGGGATATCCAGGAACTTGCCTACGAAGAAATAAGCGATATTCTTGATATCCCGCTGGGAACGGTCAAATCAAAGCTGAACAGGGCACGGACTTCGTTAAAAGACCGCTTGAAAAAACATTACCAGGATTTGTGAGCCACCTATGAAATGCCAGGATTGTCAAGAATTATTCTCTCTCTATTTTGACGGGGAAATTGACCAGATCAGCAGGTCCGACGTGGATTCTCATCTCGCTAGCTGCCCGCAGTGCAAAATGGAATGGCAGGCCTTCAAGAACAGCATTGATTTCCTGCGGGACATGCCCATGAGCAGCGTGCCGCAGGGCTTTCTGGCAGGCATCCACCAGAAGCTTGAGCCCCGGACTCCCTGGCAGAAGGTACAAGAATTTCTCGCAGGAAAAGGCGAGAAAAAATGGGCATGGTCAACCGCATTTGCCATGCTGGTCATCGGCTTTGTCACGGCCTCGCTCATTCAGTTGATCCCCGTTTCCCAAACGGACCGGGACAACAAAAACCCGTCAGCGACCCGATCCGGCCAGGTGGCCGAAAACAACGCCGGCAACGGTGAGTCCTCGCTTGTGCTGGCACAAAACGAGGGCAACAAGGGCAGTCAACAGGACTTTTATCCGGGGATTCCTCTGCTTTCCGAATACGAGGGGAAAGATTCTCCGGCCATGCAGCAATTTGCCATGATTCCCCGCAGTAAACCCGAGCAGCATATTCCGACGGTTGATTTTGTTTCCACCGGCTCCGGCCATACTTCTTCACCCTATCTGGACGCGCCGTTCGGATCATTTGCGTCCCAGCAGCAAATTCCGACCATCAAGCCTGACCTACAGATCACTATCCACTCAGCGCCCAGAGCCGAACAGATGGCCATTGTCAAACAGATCGTCCAATCCCCTCTCTGGCGAGCAGAGCTTTACGACCATAACACCCTGTTGCTGTCAGTTCCGGCCAGCAGTTATGAACAGCTGCTGCAGATCTGCTGCAGCGAAAAAACATCATTATCACCTGAGTATGCCCGCAATACCCGTTACATTTCCCTGAAACGATTTTTAACCGTTGCGGTCAAACTCGATTGATATTTCTACTATTTTACAAAATCAAGCCCAGCAAAAAAAATATTCTTTACTGTCAACCATGTCCTCTCTATTATGAAAGGATGTGAGAACAAATCGGATAAACATAGACAAGGGATTATAGTAATGCAGACACATCACAGGAAAACTTCGCTTATTGCACTGCTTGTATGTGCAGCCTTCCTTCTTCTAACCCTGCCCGCCTTTGCTGGAGGGCCTGACTCCTTTGCCCCTTTAGTCGAAAAATACGGAGACACGGTCGTCAACATTTACACCACCCAGACGGTCAAAGAACCGCCTATCCCCTATTTCCCTTTCCAGGAGCATCAAGGGGTGCCGGAATTCTTCAAGAAGTTCTTTGAACAGCAGGGACAAGGCTACCACGGTCAGGTCATACCCCAGAAACGGACAAGTCTGGGGTCAGGCGTCATTATCTCAGCCGACGGCTATATCATCACCAATAATCATGTCATTGATGAAGCCGATGAAATCAATGTGCGCTTTGCCAACCATGAAGAGTACGAGGCGAAAATCATCGGCCGCGACTCGAAAACAGACGTAGCCCTCATCAAGATTGACCCCAAGGAGACTCTGCCCTATGCCACTTTCGGGGATTCGGAAAAACTGCGGGTTGGGGACTGGGTAATCGCCATCGGTAACCCCTTCGGCTTTGAGCAGACGGTTACGGCCGGCATTGTCAGCGGCAAGGGCCGGACTCTCGGCAGCGGCAACTATGAAAATTTCATCCAGACGGACGCCTCCATCAATCCCGGCAACTCAGGCGGCCCGCTATTCAATATGGATGGAGAAATGGTCGGCATCAACACCGCCATATACAGCCGCAGCGGCGGTAATATCGGCATCGGCTTCGCCATTCCCATCAATATGGCCAAAAACGTCATTGAGCAGTTGAAAACAACCGGCAAAGTAACCCGCGGCTGGCTGGGCGTGATGATCCAGAACGTCAGCCAGGATCTCGCTAAACAGTTCGGCCTTGAAAAGCCCATCGGTGCCCTGATCGGCGAAGTCTCCCCCGGCAGCCCGGCAGAGAAGGCAGGTATCCTTCCCGGTGACATTATCGTTGAATATAAAGGCAAGGAAATAACCCAGATGAATATGCTGCCCACCCTGGTCGCCCAGACTCCGGTAGGCGAGACAGTCAATGTTGCGTTGTTCAGAAACGGCAAGAAGAAAAATGTCTCGGTCACCGTAGCCAAGCTTGAAGAGGATGAAACGGCCGCTGAAGTCGGGCAGGAGAGCGTTCTTGGCCTGACCGTCCAGCAGCTGACCCCAGAGCTGGCCCAGTCGCTGAAAATCAAAGACAAAGAAGGAATCATTGTTGCCAATGTCGAGCCTGGTTCTGCTGCGGAGGATGCCGGACTGCGGCCAGGCGATCTTATTCTTGAAGTCAACCGTCAGGAAGTCAGGAATATGGAGGAATACAATAAGGCTATCGCCAACCTCGACAAAAAGGAGAGCATTCTCCTACTTGTCAAACGTGATGCGCACACCCGCTTTGTGGTGCTTGAAGCGAAACTTCAGTAATCGACTTAAAAGGTTGCGGCAACCGCTTCAACCAACCTGCTGATAAGAACCGGGTCCTTGCGGCCCGGTTCTGTTTCAATGGCGGAATTGATGTCCACCGCAAAAGGTCGTACCGCGGAGATGGCCTGGGCCACATTAGCCGGTCCCAGACCACCTGCCAGAATCACCGGTTTCCCCGGCTGCAGTTTATGGATAAGAGACCAGTCAAAGGTCTTCCCCGTACCCCCTGCCTGTTTTTTGTCATAGGTATCCAACAGAAAACCGGACACCACCTCCTCATAGGCAAACAGATCCTGGGCAGTGAGCTTATCATGCACCTGAAAGGCCTTTACCACCCTGGTCTGAAACCGCCGACAGTAGTCAGGTGATTCGGCGCCGTGCAGCTGGATGACGGTAACATTGCAATATTGCACAATTTCCTCCACCCGTTCCGCCGCGTCATTTAAAAACACCCCCACCGCATCAACAAAGGGAGGCAGAATGTTGATAATGCCCCTGGCACGTTCCGGGTCGATATATCTAGGGCTGGCCTTGGCAAAAATAAAGCCAAGGGCATCAACTCCCGCAGCCACCGCGTACTGTACTTCTTCCACATCCGTCATGCCGCAGATCTTGATCCGTGTTCTGGATCTCATTTGTCGCTCCTTTACCCAACACTCTGCCAAAAAGCAGAAAATCCATTATGAGCAGACGAGGTAAGGCAGGCTGGGGGGCCTCACCGGCCCATCAACTCATGCACCGCCAGTTCCCTGCCGTTTGCCCGCATGAGGGTTTCGCCGACAAGTACCGCGGCAATGCCTGCGGCAGCCAAACGCCTGATATCCTCCACGGTGCGGATGCCGGATTCACTGACCACTGGAATGTCTTCGGGAATCTCCCGCTGCAGACGGAAGGTAGTCTCCAGATCCATGGAGAAGTCCTTCAGGTTGCGGTTATTGATGCCGATCAGCGAGCTGCCGGCTGCAAGTGCCTTTTCCAGCTCCGCCTCGTCATGCACTTCCACCAGGGCGTCCATGCCCAGCTCACGGCTCTGGGACAAGAAATCCTGCATCTGATTTATTTCCAGGATAGCGGCAATGAGCAGAATAGCATCAGCCCCGAATCGTGCCGCCTGGGCAATCTGCACCTCATGGATCATGAAATCCTTGCGCAGCACCGGCAGGCTCACCGCTGCCCTCACCTGGGTAATATAGGCAAGGCTGCCCTGGAAGAATTTCTCATCGGTCAGAACCGACATGGCCTGGGCACCCCCCGCCTCGTATTGCCGGGCAATGGCCACCGGATCAAAATCAGCGCAGATGACCCCTTTGGAGGGCGATGCTTTTTTTGCCTCGGCAATCAGCGATACCCCGGCAAAAGCGGTCAGCGCCTTGCTAAACCCCCGGGGCGGAGTTACTTCCAGCTGCGGTTCACCCATGCCTTTAGCCAGCAGCTCTTTGACCTCCAGGCGTTTCTGTTCGACAATGGTATCAAGAATCACCTTTTTCCCCCGCTTCCCGGCAGAACTGCACCAGCGCCTCAAGCTTGGCCATGGCCGCACCCGACTCAATCGTCTTCCTGGCCAAGGCGACACCTCCCGGCAGATCAGGAGCAAGTCCTGCCGCCATCAGCGCCGCCCCACTGTTCATCAACACCATATCCAGACAGGGACCGACTTCGCCGCGCAGCACGGAACGGAGCTGCCCCGCTGAGATCTCGGCGGTCTCACCGCCTTTGATATCCGCCAGGGTGCCCCGGGAAAGCCCGACGTCCTCAGGGGAGATGGAGTAACAGGTCACCTTGCCGTCATGCAGATCAGCCACCGCAGTTTCGCCGGTTATGGTGATTTCGTCAATATTGCCTGCCCCACAGACCACCAAGGCGCGCTTTACCGAGAACCTGCTCATTACATGGGCAATCTTTTCTATCAAATCAGGGGTATAGACGCCAAGCACATAGACATTGGCATTGGCCGGATTGGTAAGCGGCCCGAGCACATTGAACACGGTCCTGATGCCGATCTCCCGCCGCGGACCGATGGCATACTTCATGGCCCCGTGCAGCATGGGGGCAAACATGAAACCGATGCCCACCGTGCGGATGCACTGGCCGATCTTTTCCGCGCTCAAACTCAGATCAACGCCAAGGGCCTCCAGGACATCGGCGCTGCCGCAATGGCTGGAAACGGACCGGTTGCCATGCTTGGCCACCTTGAGCCCGGCCCCGGCCACCACAAAGGAGGTGGTGGTGGAGACATTGAAGGTGCCAGAGGCGTCCCCGCCCGTGCCCACCGTATCAACCAGGATCTCGCCCGCATCAGCGGCATCCACATGGGTGGCTTTGTCCCGCATGACCCTGGCGGCGCCGGCAATTTCATCGATGGTTTCACCCTTCATCCGCAGGGCGGTGATAAAGGCGCCGATCTGGGCCTGGGTGGCCTCGCCGCCCATGATTTCGTTCATCACTCCGACCATTTCCTTCTCGGAAAGATCGATCCCGACGACAACTTTACCAATGGCTTCCTTGATCATAGGTTATGTCCTCTCAACTTTCACAATTTGGGAATGCGGATTGGCATCCCGTATTCTTCAATCCGAAATCCGCAATCCACATTCCGCAATTTCAAAACATCTTCTCATAATCGGGGCTGATAAAATTTTTCAGCAACTGCACCCCATGCGGGGTCATGATGGATTCAGGATGAAACTGCACCCCTTCCACCAGCAACGTTTTATGGCGCACAGCCATCAACTCGCCCTGCTCGGTACGAGCAGTCACCAGGAGGCAATCGGGCAGATCGGCATCGGCAATCACCAGTGAATGATAGCGCATGGCGTCAAAAGGGTTGGGCAGGCCGGCAAACACCCCCTTGCCGTCATGATGGATGGGGCTGGTCTTGCCGTGCATGACGCGGCCCGCCCGCACCGTGGAGCCGCCGAAGGCCTCGCCGATGGACTGGTGGCCGAGGCAGACGCCCAGCACCGGAATCTTCCCGGCGAAATGTCGAATAGCCTCAATGGATATGCCTGCCTGGGGCGGATCACAGGGTCCCGGTGAAATCAGCAGCCGGTCTGGTTTGATTTTCTCAATGCCGGCAATGTCCACCTGGTCATTGCGGAAGACGAGAAGCTCCTCGCCAAAGCCGCCGATGGTCTGCACAATGTTATAGGTAAACGAATCGTAATTATCAATAATAACAATCATATCAGTCTCATAAAAAGTCAAAAAAAACAGAATGGCTAAGCACAAAAGTTCGCTATACAAGGCGCAATGTTTTTTTCAGGGGCTCAACTATACACGCGGTATGTCGAGGTCCTGAAAAAAACCTGCAACGCAGTAAAGCGGCCTTTTTGCGACGCCATTTAAAATCCTTTTTCAGCCAGTTCCACTGCGCGCCGCAGCCCCCGAGCTTTATTGAGCGTCTCCTGGAACTCCATTTCCGGGTCGGAATCAGCGACAATACCGGCCCCGGCCTGTACCCACAGGTTATCGTCCTGGAGCACGAAGGTCCTGATGGTGATACAGAAATCCATATTGCCCGAGAAGCCGAAATAGCCCACCGCCCCGGCATAGGGGCCGCGCCTCTCCGGCTCCAGTTCCTCTATGATTTCCATGGCCCTGATCTTGGGAGCCCCGGACACGGTTCCTGCAGGGAAACAGGCCCGCACCACGTCAAATTGATCCTTGCCGGCTGCCAGTTGGCCACGCACCCCGGAAACAATATGCATCACATGACTGTACCGTTCGATGACCAGCAGATCGTGGGTTTCCACCGTACCGTACTCCGCCACCCGGCCGACATCATTACGGCCCAGATCAACCAGCATCAGATGCTCGGCCCGCTCCTTGGGATCGGACAGCAATTCCTTTTCGAGGGCCAGGTCTTCCTCCCTGTTCTTTCCCCTGGGCCGGGTGCCGGCAATGGGGCGCACCTCAATCTTGCCCTCCTCCAGCCGTACCAGAATTTCAGGAGATGAACCGATCTGGATGTTATTATTGAGCTTGAGATAAAAAAGATACGGGCTGGGGTTGATATGACGCAGGGCTCGGTAGATCATGAAGGGCGGCAGATCAGTCTTGGCATGAAAACGCTGGGAAAGCACGACCTGGATGATGTCGCCTGCCATGATATATTCCTTGGCGCGCACCACCATCTGCTTGAAGGACTCGGCGGACATATTGGACTCAAAGTGATGGGTGTGGCCGATAGAGTCGTTGTCAACCACATCATAGGGCAGTGGCCGGCGCCTGAGCCGTTTGATAACGGCATCAATTCGCTGACACGCCTTCTGGTACAATTCCTCCAGGTTGTCACCTGCCTCGGCAACCACACAGTTCACCACCGTCAGTTTCTGCTTGAGATTATCGCAGATGAGCAACAGGCGGGGCACCATAAAGGAGCTGTCAGGGAAATTATCAAGGGGCTGATTATTGTCAGGCAACCTCTCCATGAACCTGACCATGTCATAGCCCAGATAGCCCACCGCCCCGCCAAAAAAACGAGGCAGAAAATCGCTTTCCCGGCAGGCATTGAATGACTCCAGGATACTCTTCAGTTCGGCCAGCGGATCACCGGCACGCTCCTCAATCCGGCCATCACGCTGGATAACGATCCTCTCTCCCCTGCTTTCAAAGGTAAGCAGCGGGTCAAGTCCGATAAAGGAATAGCGGCCCCATTTTTCGCCGCCTTCAAGACTTTCGAGCAGAAAGGCATGGGACTCGTCCCCGGCTACTTTGGCAAAAACCGTCAGCGGCGTATCAAGATCAGCGACAATCTCCCGGCATACAGGTATCAGATTTGCCTTGTCAGCCAGCTTTTTAAAATCATCCAGTGCTGGTTGGTACATCACGCATAAACCTCCATGGCCAGGAAACAGACCAGGTCATAACGCCACAAAAAAAAAGCCATGGGACCCTGAAGGCGCCCATGGCTTAACACTCTTTTCCGTTACTGATTAAAAGGTATCGACTCTGTCATTGCTTACAACCCCTGCATGGCAAAGGGGGTAACAATCTACTCCTGCTAAGCAGCGGACTGTGTGCTGGCAATAAAGCTGTTTACCCGTTTGGTCAGTCGGGAAACTTTCCGGGATGCCGTACATGCATGCAGTGTTCCCTTTGAAGCAGCTTTCTGAATAACCGGGATAGCTGCCTGCAGAGCGGCATGCGCCTGATCAACTGACTGTTGCTCAATGGCTGCATCCACCGCCTTGATTACGGTTTTCACCTTGCTGCGGGTTGCCCGGTTACGGGCTCTGCTGACAAGACTTTGCCGATTTCTTTTTAAAGCTGATTTGTGGTTAGCCAAAATGATTCTCCTCATTGTTACTTGGGGGGGACCGCAGATAACACTTTTTACCGAGGTCCCTTTATGACATCAAAATATAAGACAAAACAATTTCACATCAAAAAAAGCGTTTTATAAATTATTTTCCCTTTTCTGTCAAGAAGCAACCGCGCCTTTCTTTTTTTCAAAAAAAATACCGGCATCAGCCACTCGCTGCTCGCATAATCAATTATAATCATATATATTTAAACAGGATAAATAACAAATCTTAACTATTGCGCCCCCCTAACATATCCAGGAGAAGATTTTAAATTTCATGTTTGAGGTTCTCAAAGGCATACGCTGGCAAGATGCCGTCGATATCCTGATTGTTTCCTTCATCATTTACCGGATCATTCTCATTATCAAGGGAACAAGAGCGGCTCAGATGCTGATCGGCATCGGTATCCTGATCGTGGTTTATTTCGGGGCAAGAGAACTCGAATTCATGACCCTTTACTGGCTGCTGGGCACCTTTCTCAGTTCCATTTTTCTCGTTATCATCATCGTTTTCCAGCGGGATATCCGTAGAGCACTGACCCAGGTCGGCCAGACGCCGTTCACCAAAAGCACCGACGAAACCACCGAGGCTATCGACGAAATCGTCTATGCCGCCAAATACCTGTCCGACCGGAAAATCGGGGGGCTTATCGTTATCGAGCGGGAAACAGGGCTCAAGGACTACATCGAATCCTCCCATTTTGTTGATGCCAAACTCAGCATGGAACTGCTGGTCAGCCTTTTTCACACCGGTTCGCCACTGCATGACGGCGGGGTGATCATCCATAAAGACCGGATCCTCACGGCGCGTTCCGTTCTGCCCCTGACGAAAAACCCTTTCATCAGCAAGAAACTGGGAACCCGCCACCGGGCAGCCATCGGCATTTCCGAAGAAACAGATGCAGTGGTCGTGGTCGTATCCGAAGAAACCAGGCAGATTTCCCTGGTTCTGCACGGCGGCATTACCAGCGGACTGGACGTACCCTCTTTACGCAACCGCCTTGAGGCAATTCTAACCCCGAAAGAATTTGATACAAACAAATGGAAAAACTGGCTGCAACGAAAATAACTTCGAAAATAGCTTCATGGCGCAACAGGCCCTGGCCGAAAAATTGGGTCCTCAAGCTCATCTCTTTCTTTTTTGCCTTCTTTCTCTGGTATTTTGTGGTGGGCGAGGACAAGGTTGACAAAACCTTCAATGTCCCGGTTGAAATACTGAATCTGCCCGCAGACCTGACCATTTCCAACCAATTCAAGAATGAGCTCGAACTGACCGTCAACGGCCCCCGGGGGCTGATACGCAATCTTGCCGTGCAGCACATCTCCCGCCCCATTGATCTCTCCAGGGCCGAACCCGGCACAAAAGTTTTTCAAAATACCATCGACTCCATTTCCCTGCCCCGCGGCGTCCGCCTGCTACGGGTCAAACCCACTGACATCATTCTTCAGCTCGACAAACTGGTTAAAAAAAATATCCCCATCCATTACGTGACCTCAGGTTCCCTGCCTGAAGGATTCGAACTGGTTTCCATCACCCTGGATCCGGCCTCTATCCCCGTCACCGGCCCTGAGCCCTCGGTGGGGCAGGTAGATTCCATCGCTACTGCAACCATCGACCTGTCACATCTCACCAGTTCAACCACCCGGCCGGTGGCGCTGAAGCTTTCCCCGGCGATCAAGGATCTGGTAGGCGAGCCGATCGTTACGGCCGCCATAGTGGTCAAGGAAAAAATGGTGCAGAAAACAATTGCCAATATCCCGGTCAAGCTTCTGCTCAGCGGCAAAAAAACATACGCATTAAAGCCGGACGACGTGACGGTGGTTGCCCGCATCCCCTATACTACGCTGCATAAAACCAAAGACCTGAAAACCCTGTTCCGGGCGCGCATCATGGGTGTTGAGCTCCCTGGGGGAACGCACAAGCTGACGGTTGAGATCATCCCGGCCCAGGACATCGAAGTCGTTGAAATAAAACCGGAAATGGTCATAGCCGATATCACGGACGAAGAGGGCGACAACGGCAAATAAGCCGATTTGCGCCTCCATCATTATCAGCGCCCTATCCTTCTAAAAAAAACAGTTATACTGAGGTAATGAATGAGAAGACTATTTGGAACCGACGGTGTTCGCGGAGTTGCCAACACCTATCCGATGACCACCGAAATCGCCATGCAGATTGGCCGCGGCATTGCCTTCCAGGTGAAGGATAGGAGACATGGTCATCGCATCGTCATCGGCAAGGATACGCGACTTTCCTGTTATATGCTGGAAAACGCCCTGGCAGCCGGCATATGCTCCATGGGGGTCGATGTTCTACTCTGCGGCCCCCTGCCCACCCCGGGCATCGCCTTTATCACCACCAGCATGCGTGCCGATGCCGGGGTGGTCATTTCCGCTTCCCACAACCCGTTTCAGGATAACGGCATCAAGATCTTTTCCAGGGACGGCTTCAAACTCCCGGACGAAAAAGAGGCGGATATTGAAGATCTCATCTTTTCCCAAAAAATGGCAGCCCTGCGTCCGGTGGCCGACGAGGTGGGCAAGGCGGCCCGCATCGAGGATGCCCGAGGGCGCTATATCGTCTTTCTGAAAAATACCTTCCCGAGAAGTTATACCCTGGACGGCTTCCATATTGTCCTAGATTGTGCCCACGGAGCCACTTACGGGGTTGCGCCCCATGTTTTTGAAGAACTGGGGGCCAAGGTAACCAAGATCGGTGTTGAGCCGGACGGCAAGAATATCAATCATGAATGCGGTGCGCTTTATCCGCAGCTGATGGCGGAAAAGGTCAAAATACTCGGGGCGGACCTGGGCATCGCCCTGGATGGAGATGGCGACCGCTTGATCGTCGCTGATGAAAAGGGCAATATCGTTAACGGCGATCATGTCATGGCCATATGCGCCGCTGAACTCATGAGCCGCAAAAAACTCAAAAAAAAGACCCTGGTCGCCACGGTGATGAGCAATATGGGGCTTGAACAGGCCATGGAGAGACTGGGCGGCAAACTGGTCCGCAGCCAGGTCGGTGACCGCTATGTGGTGGAGATGATGCGCCAGCACCATTACTCCTTTGGCGGTGAACAGTCTGGCCATCTGATCTTCCTGGAGCACAACACCACCGGCGACGGCATCCTTGCCGCCCTGCAGCTGCTGGCCATCATGATCAAACGCCGCAAACCCCTTTCCGAACTGGCTACCATCATGGAATCCTTTCCCCAGGTGCTGAAGAATGTCAGAACCGCCAAAAAAATCGACCTGGATATGGTGCCCAATTTCCATGAGACGGCCAAACGCATGGAGCAGAAACTGGGCAACGAAGGTCGCATCCTGGTACGCCACTCCGGCACCGAACCGGTGGTCCGCGTCATGCTGGAAGGCAAGAATCAGGACACCATTGACGCCATGGCGGATGAACTGTGCCAGCTCATCCGCAAAGCCGATGGATGAAACTCCGGCTTGATAAACTCCTGCTCATCCGCAGCCTGGCGGAAACCCGGCACAAGGCCCAAGCCCTCATCGGCGCCGGTCAAGTGCTGGTCAACGGCCAGGTCGTTGACAAGGCCGGGATGCAGATCGCTGAAGAGGCCCTGATCGAAATCAAGGCAAGATGTCCCTATGTGAGCCGTGGTGGCTTGAAACTGGCAAAAGGGCTGGATTTTTTCCATATTGACCCCACAGGACTCGTCTGTGCCGATGTCGGGGCGTCAACCGGCGGCTTCACCGATTGTTTGCTGCAGCACGGCGCGGCAAAGGTATACGCCATTGATGTCGGCTATGGGCAGCTGGACTGGAAGCTGCGCCAGGACCCCAGGGTAGTGGTCATGGAACGCACCAATGCCAGGCATCTCAAGGTCGGCGACATCGGCGAGCAGTTGGATCTTGCGGTCATTGATGCCAGCTTTATCTCGCTCAGGCTGCTGCTGCCGCCCCTGCCTGCCTTTTTCCGGGCCACCCCCCTGATCCTGGCTCTGATCAAACCCCAGTTCGAGGTGGGCAAAGGCAAAGTGGGTAAGGGAGGAGTGATCCGGGACCAGCTTCTCCACCAGGAGGTCATTGACGAGATCAGCGAGTTTGCCCAGGGCCTTCACCTGCAAAGCCAGGGCATCACCGACTCACCCATCCTGGGGCCAAAGGGGAATCGCGAATTTCTTATCCTGCTTTCCGGCCAATAAAATGGCTTTCGATTTGACTTGACCGGCTGATAATGCTAACGTAATAAGCTGATTGCCTGAGTACTTTTTCATGTGCATCTCATGATCAGATTGGCGTTGAACCGCCCCTGTTGCATTTCTCCCGCAGCACCTGCCTCTTCAACGTCTGCAAAATATCGGTTAAAAAATTAAGAGTAACAAGAAACTACCCTGCTTTGGAGATTGAACGGAATGATGAAACAAGCAAAAACATTGCAAAATTGGTTATTGGCATACCTTGGCATATCCCTGCTCACCTTTGCATTTTCGGCAAACGCCCTGGGGGCGGAATATGCCAGCGTGTCCAAGGACGGGGTCAATATCCGCTCAGGCCCGGACACCAATGCCGAAGTGCACTGGGAGGTCTTCAAGGATTTTCCCCTCAAGGTTCTGCAACGAAAAAAGGAATGGGCCAAGGTGGAAGACTTTGAGGGCGATACCGGCTGGATTTACGCCCCCTTGCTCAAGGATAAAAAAACCGTCATCATCAAAACGAAGAAAGCTAACATTCGGGTGGGCCCCGGGGAAAACTATGAAATCGTCGCCTCCGCCCTCTACGGTGTTGTCTTCACTCCGGGCAAGACAGACGGCGACTGGGTGCAGATCAGCCATGCCGACGGCACCACAGGCTGGATTAGTAAATCGCTGATTTGGCCGTAATCCTTATCAGACATAGAAACATGAGAAGCCACGGAGTACTCCGCTAAAAGCCTGCGGTGCTCTGTGGCTGACCCTGCTCTTTTTGTCCCCCGGCAACGAAGTCAACCGGACAGCGCACCGTCTGACCCGCCTTGTTCTGAAAAAGCAGATAGCCCTTTTCCACGCCGAACAGCAGCAGGTCCCTGGTGATTTGCACATCCTTGCGGCAATACTCGATGATCTTGTCGAACCGCCCCTCTTTAAACCATTGCAGAGCCAGCAATCCGCTGCCGCTTTTCCTGATGCCCAGGGTTTTTTCCGCCAGCCTCTCCAGACTCAGCCGGTAACCGAGTCTGTTGTGCACCTCTTCCAGGATATCAAGAGTGGGCAGCCGGGAAAGATCAAAAGCGGTATAGGCGGAAAGCACCCTGTTGTCAAAACGCTTGTTGTTAAAACCCACCACCAGATCAAGCTGCTGCAGATGCTCGATCAATCGTCCTATTTCCTCCTCTTGATAGACGGAAAAGCTATCAGATGCGCTGTCATAGACCACCGCCACACTGATTCCCATGCGCTCGGCCCGGTGCCAGCCTCCCACCTCTTCCGCCGAACGCCTGGTTTCCACATCAAAGACACCGAATCGGGCCGGCAGACTGCCGGTCTGGTACGTTGCTGTTGGTTGCGGCTGAGGCGGCGAGGCCACCGACCTTTGGCCACTAACGCCTGATTCCCTACCCTCCGCCCCATGTTCCAGCAGCCCTTCCAGCACCGCCAGAGCGGCCGCCTTGTCAATGGGCCGGTTGCCGGAACCGCATTTGGGCGAATGGACACAGCTCGGGCAACCCACGCTGCAGGGACAGTGGGCAATGGTCTGGCGGCTGACCTCCAGCAGCTCCCGCATACGTCCGAAGACCTGGCGGGCAAGCCCTACACCGCCGGCGTAACCGTCATAAATAAAAATCGCCGAACGCCGCAACTGCGGATGCAGCGGATAGGATATGCCGCCCACATCGTTGCGGTCGCAGAGCACCAGCAGCGGGAAGATGCCGATGGCCGCATGTTCCACCGCATGGATGCCGCCCATGAAATGCATCTGCTGCTGCTCAAGCCGGCTCTGCAACCACTGGGGCACCTCAAACCAGAGCCCCTCTGTCTCAAAAACCTGAGGCGGCAGGTCCAGATACTCGGTGCCGATGGTCTTCTGCCCCCGGATGAGCTTGCGCTGGAAACCGGTGACCTGATCGGTTACCCGCAGATAGCCCAGTGATGCCTTGATATTGCCATGCTGCACCGTCTCATACACGTCAATGATCTCGGTTTCCTTGTTCGACATGGCCCGGGTGAAATAGTTGACCTGGGCCGGCCCCACCCTGACCAGCCGGCCGTCCAGATCAAGCTCCTGCACCAGCCAGGTGCGGCCCATGTGCAGGTAAATGGCGCCGGGGTGGCATTCCTTGAAACAGCGGTGCTCATCGACCTCCCCCATCAACTCGAAATCCTCCGCCTTGCGAATGGCATAGCACCTGCCGCTGCCGCGCAGATCAACCTCCCGCTGGGGATACTTGCGGGCGGCAAACCAGGTATCCCCTTCCACATTGAGCAGCAAGTCCGCGCTGCCGGTGAGATCATCCACCTCGCGCCGGCATTTTTCATCGGCCAGCAGCGGCTCATCTATCGACAGCGGGGCTTCGGCTGCGGCGCAGATCAGATGCCGGTGCATGATGACCTGGTTGTAAGGGTTCAACACCGCGTCCTCAACCGGTCTGGTGAAAAAATCCGCGGGGTGGCGCATGAAATACTGATCAAGGGCATCTTCCTGGGCCACCAGCATCACCAGGGAATCACGCTGCCTGCGCCCCACCCGGCCGCCACGCTGCCAGGTGGACATGATGGAGCCGGGGTAACCCACCAGGATGCAGATATCGAGATTGCCGATATCGATCCCCAGCTCCAGGGCGCTGGTTGACACCACGCCGAGCAGTTCGCCGGACGCCAGCTTTGCCTCAATCTCCCGCCGATCCTCCGGCAGAAAACCGGCCCGATAAGCCGTCAACTTGTGGCGCAAATTCCCCAGCCGGGACTGAGTCCAGGTGGCGACCAGTTCGGTCATCTTGCGGGACTGGGTATAGACGATGGTTCTGAGCCCCCGCTTCAGAGCAGCCTCCAGCATAAGGCTTGCCGTATGGGCCGCACCGTCCCAGGGATTGATAAAGATGAAATGCTGGTCCCCCCGCGGCGCGCCGCTTTCACATATCAAGGCAACCTCCCGACGGCCCAACAGGTCCCTGGCCAGCTGCGCGGGATTACCCACGGTGGCCGAAAAAAGCAGAAACTGCGGGTCAGCGCCGTGCAGGCGGCAAATCCTCTGCAGCCGCCTGAGCACCCAGGCCATGTGGCTGCCGAATACCCCCCGGTAGGTATGGACCTCATCGATGACAACATGGGTGAGACTAGCCCAGAAGCTGGACCAGTTGCCATGGTAGGCAAGCATGGAGAGATGCAGCATATCCGGATTCGAGATGAGAATATTGGGCGGATTATCCCGCACCTTTCTGCGGCAGTGAGCGGAGGTGTCACCATCGAAAATCGCCGCAGTGGGCCCCTGCGGCGCACCAAGTCCGGCGGTCAATTCCTGAACGGTGCGCAGCTGATCCTGGGCCAGGGCTTTGAGCGGAAAGAGATAGAGGGCGGAGGTGTTTCGGTCCTGCAGAATCGCTTCAAAAACCGGCAGATTATAAATGAGACTCTTGCCGCTGGCCGTGGGCGTTGCCACGATGACATCACTTTTGCTTCGGATCCTGTCAATGGCGGCAGCCTGGTGACTGTAAAGCCTGGTGATCCCCATGCCGGACAGGGCTGCCGGTAACGAAGCAGGAAGAGGAGATGCGAGCTCGGCAAAACAGGCATCCCCTCCCCTGATCTCCTCATGGTGCACTACCTGTGGCCCGAAACGGGGTGACCCCTGCAGAGCAGTGATATATTCAGCAACTGTTCCTGTCTGATGAAGCATGGCTAACAAAACATATGATAAATTTTATTCCTGGCAAGCACAAAGAGGTCGCAAGCCCTTTTCACTATGCAGCGCCGCACACCTCACAACCCTGGGCGTCACCGCTCAAACATACTCCCCATCCAGCGAATAAGCCATATTTTGACCCTGGGGTAACCCATTACCGCCATTATCAGTCAATAGGGAAATGAAAAGAAGGCTGCCCAAAAATATATGTAAAATTTTCCGGCGCCTGGTATTTATTGTCTCCTCGGCATATTCCCCTTGGTACCAAAGGGACATCTGTCATTTATCTCACCAGACGTGGCCGCAACACGATAAAAAAGAATCTTGTCCAATAACTTATGCAGAAAAAGCTCTGTCGATTTTTTTTACATCAATAGTAGTCTCTCCGCGACACAATTTTGAAAACCAGCGCAAAACCGGCACGTTGCTAACAATGGCATGTATCCTGCTATGATGCCCTTTGACGCAAATAAACGAGTGAAGTGTAAATTACGAATGGGGGATGTAAATGAAAAAAATTATCACAAGCCTATTTTTTGTTGGAGCCATGACCTTCACCGGCAATGCGCAGGCCACCCCGGTTTCTCTGGATGTGGCCGGGGGGCCGTCTTCAATGGTAGCCGTTACTGAAAACAACAATTTATTCAGTTTTACCACCACATTGACGGCTGATCTCTATACGGGCCTCGATGCCTACAATTTCACATTGAGGGATAACCAGTCCAAAGAAATTAATTTTTTCACCCTGACGGCGGCTGGTTTCGGCATTGACACCTACACCATCATGGCAACCCTGGCCTTTGATTCGCCACAAATCTCCGGCAGCGGCGGTGGTATCTTTGGGACATTCTTGGGCAAGATCTCCGGCGGGATACTGAACTGGGATACCCAACCGGCAGACATCACCTTAAATGACGGCAATGTCATCTCAATTCTCTTTGAAAACGGCCTCAGCATAGGATGCGGCGATACCGCCATGGTCCATGCCACCATCACCAATAATGGCGGAGATATCTTCCCTGTCCCCGAACCAGCCACCATGCTGCTTATGGGTACCGGTCTGGCCGGCATCTTTGGTATTGCCCGGGGCAAAATAATCCGATCCGCCTGATCAACCTGCCGCCGTATAAAATTTTCCGACACCGGCTGAGCCGCTCTCCCGGCCAATCCCATGTTTCCTGATCAGATCATGGAGGGTCGGACGGCTGACCTCAAGCAACCGGGCGGCCTGACTGATATTGTTATTGGTCTGGACGAGCGCCTGGCGGACCACCTTTTTTTCCGCCAGGTCACGCGCTTCGCGTAAAGTAGGCAGGCGCTCGCTGTCACTTTTTTCCTCTTCAGCCAGACCGAAGTCAGCCGGACAGAGTATCTTGCCGGAGATCAGACTCATGGCCCGCCGTATTCGGTTCTGCAGCTCTCTGACATTGCCGGGCCAGGTATGTCCGGTCAGGGCAGTGACCGCTGCCGGGGATAAAATCACCTTGCCCCTCTTCAGCTTCTGCGCCTCCTCCCGGATAAAATGCTGGGCCAGCAGCAGGACATCCTCCTCCCTCTCCTGCAGGGGCGGCATGTCAAGCGGCACCACATTCAACCGAAAGAAAAGATCCGGCCGGAATGCGCCCTGCTCCACGGCCGCTTCAAGATCAATATTGGTGGCGGCTACGATTCTGGCGTCAATCGCGATCGGTTTACTCGCCCCCAAACGC
Source organism: Pseudomonadota bacterium (assembly GCA_018897105.1). Taxonomy (GTDB): domain Bacteria; phylum Desulfobacterota; class Desulfobulbia; order Desulfobulbales; family SURF-16; genus SURF-16. The sequence continues at coordinate 7,822 of JAHILF010000073.1, read as the reverse complement.
TCTATGGTTCCTTCCTGAATAAAACGCAGGAGCTTGACCTGCAGATTCAACGGCAGTTCCCCTACCTCATCGAGAAAAATCGTGCCATTGTCAGCCTGCTCAAATTTCCCTATCTGCCGCCCCGCAGCCCCGGTAAACGCGCCTTTTTCATAACCGAACAGCTCACTTTCCAGCAGATTTTCAGGAATGGCGCCGCAGTTGATGATCACCAGCGGCTTGTCCCTGCGGCTGCTCTGCACATGAACAGCCCGGGCGGCCATCTCCTTGCCGGTGCCGCTCTGGCCATAGATGAGCACCGGGTAATCCGTCAAAGCCACCCTGCCGATCATATCAAAAACCCTGTTCATTGCCTGGGAAATGCCCAACATGTCGCAAAACTGACCGGAAAGGGTTCTTGCCTGCAGGATCCGGTTGCATTTTTCCAATTCGTGAATTCTGAAGGTACGAGAAAGAATAATGTTAAGAAGCTTCAGATCGATGGGTTTGGGGCAGACATCCACAGCTCCCAGACCGAATGCCGCCATGAGCGTCCCATCACTGTCATGCCCGCTGATGACGATCACCTTGGTGTCCGGCGAAAAAGAGGGGACCGACTCAAGCAGGGCCAGACCGACCTGCGGTGTCTCGGGATAAGGGGGAAGTCCCAGATCCAGGGTGACAACCGGGAAACGCCCGGTGGACAGCAGATTCCCGGCTTCGACAGGGTCAGCAGCCAGGGAGATGTCATACTCTTCGGAAAGGACTATTTTCAGCTGTTTGGCCACCGAGGCTTCATCTTCAATAATAAGCAGTCGTTTCTTCTCCATCATTCTACAATTCTCATTATAAGATTATCAGCAAATCAAACGGACGCGGATCTTCGTTGTCTGTGCTCTCGCCCATATTTAGCATTGAAAGGAAAAGAGAAAAAGGATAAATGAAAAGGTTTACAGTGGACTCTTTGCCCATTGAACGGCTAAGCACCTACATCCCTAACATCAGCATGCTACCATATCATGAAAAAAAAACCTACCATAGCAATTATCGGCCCCAGGGGTTCCCATGCCTGGCAAGCGGCCGGCAAATTCTCTCCCGAATGCGAAATCAGCAGCTATTTCCACATCAATGCCGCGGTCGACGGCTTCAGGAGACTGAATGCGGATTTTCTGCTCCTGCCTGTTTACAACACCAGGATAGGCGGCATCGTCCGCTCCTTCCAGATGATGGAAAAATTGCCGAACAGCTTCTGGGTTGACAACATCGTTCTGCCCATCCACCTCTCATTAGGCTCCCTGGAAAAACTGGAAAAACTGCGGATTCTGCTGGGTACCAAGTCCGTGCTGCGCCAGTGCGAGAACCATTTTGCCAGAATTTACCCCGACATCTCCCTGCTCAGTGTTCCGGATCTGGAAATGGCCATCGCCGAAATCAGAGAAAATAATCTGATGGACCGGGGGGTGATCGAGGCGGAAGAGGTGTTGATCGACCAGGGCCTGGTTATCAGGGAAAGGGAAATACTGTCCCACAACAAGACCCGCTTCGCCGTGCTGGGCCACCAGCCGGCCGTCCGCACCGGCTATGATGCCACTTCCATCGTTACCATTCCCCTGAAAGATCGGGTGGGCATCCTGTTTGACACCCTGGGCGAATTTACCCGCCGTGGCATCAATATTCTCGACATGCGGGCCGAGTCGGATGCCAAAACCCAGAAGCTGCAGTTCTATTTCGAGGCCGAAGGGCATCGGGACGACGCAGCTGTCGCCGCCGCCCTGGAAAGCATCGAAAAAAAAATCATTCAGGAAGAGGATTCCCTCAAAATTCTGGGCAGCTACCCGCGGGTGGATATGCGGGTCAAACTCATCAAGACATTTGGCTTCATCGGCACCGGCGACATGAGTAAATGGTTTGCCGACAAGCTCGAACATGAAGGCTATAAAACTCTTCTCACCGGCCGTTCCACCTCCCTGCGGCCGGAACAGATGATCCCCGAGGTGGACGTGGTGCTGATCTGTGTGCCCATCAGCAATACCCCGGACACCATTCAGCAGTACGGCCCTTTGCTGCGCGACGGTCAGGCCCTTATCCTGCTGGCCGGCGAGGCGGAACATACCCTTGATACCGCCTTGGCCCATACCAGCGAGGGGATCGAACTGATGCTGGTGCATAATCTGTGGGGGCCTGCCGCCGCCACCATGAAGGACAAAAACGCCTCGGTGGTCAGAACCGCCCGCAGCGGGGCATTCTGCAGCGAATTTGAGGCCTTCCTTTACAAACACGGTGCCGGTATCTGCCATGACACGCCCAGCGGCCACGACCTGCTCATGGGCGTGGGCCAGAAGCTGCCCACCACCGTTTCCGTGGCACTGGCCCGGGCGCTGGCCGAAAACAGCATCAATACGGATGATATAGTCACCCATTCCACTCTTACCTCTCTGTACGGCATCCTGGCCATGGCCAGGATTCACAGCCAGAATCCCCGTACCTATGCCGAGATTATGTCAACTGGTGGTGACGGCAGGAAAATCGTCAAGAGTTTCGCCGAAAACCTCCTCAGACTCATTGACATGTCCGAAAATGGCAGGATACAGGATCTCTGCGATTTCATAGATGAAAACAAAAGATATCTCTCCGGGGACTTTTTGAAATCATCCATGAAACAGTCTCTTGCCGTGGACGAAGTGCTGGGGAAAATGGTTAAATTGTAAAAATCAGTCTGATTAGTCTTATTAGTCGGACTAGTCCTGCTGGTCCGATTGGTCAGATTCGTCAGATGCAATGGAATCATCCGATCACAATGAGAACAATGAGACAAATTAGACCAGTAAGACCAACAAGACCACTATGAATACTCTGCTGCAATATTGTGCGCCCCCAGTGCTGGGGGCATTCATCGGCTACATGACAAACTTTGTGGCCATCAAGATGCTGTTCCGCCCTCTGCACCCCTGGAAAATCTTCGGCCTCCGGGTGCCGATGACTCCTGGCGTTATCCCGTCCAAAAGACACCTACTTGCGGAAAATATCGGAGAGATGGTGGGTGAACACCTGCTGACCAGCGATGATGTGAGCCGGGCCATTGCCGGCAAACGCTTCCAGCAGGACCTGCAGGAACTAATCAACACCCGGCTGTCGGCCCTGTTCAAAAAAAACCTGGGTCCCATCACCACTGTTATCCCGCCGCGCTTTCATACCTACTTCCGTGCCAGCATCAAGATCATCAGGCTCCGCTTCATCACCCACATGCATGCCTATCTGGAAAGTGAGGATTTTGCCGCAACCATTGACAAGGCGGTGACCAGTCAGTTCGACGTGGTGCTGGCGAAAAATCTCAGCGACACCTTTCCCCCGGAAAACCGGGAACACTTTTACGCCTTCCTTGAAAAGACCGCCCAAGACCTGATGGCCAGCCCGGCAGTCAAGCGGTGGGTAGCCGGTCAGATGCAGCAGAAGATCGATTTCACCTTGCGTGAAAACCGCTCCATCCACGATATCATCCCGCCGGAACTGTCCGTTCTCCTGCTGGACCGGCTGGAACAGGAAGCCCCGGGATTGCTTGAAAAATTTGCCGGGATGCTGCAGGAACCGGCCATGCAGGAAAAAATCACCGAGACCATCTGCAGCGCCATCAGCAGCTTCACCCGCTCCATGGGGCCCCTGGCCGCCATGATGTCAAGCTTTATCAGCACCGAGACCATCCGCGGCAAGGTGAACGGTTATCTTGAAACAAAAGGAGATGAGATCGGCCAGTGGCTGTCCGATGAAACCGTTCAGCGCGAAGTAGCCAGAACCCTCCGGGACAAGGCCGATGAATTTCTCCGCACCCCCCTTGCCGAGCTGCTGAAGAATGTCGACCAGCAGAAAATCAGGGAGCTGAACCTGGATTTCAGTAAAAAGGTCAGTGAACTGCTGGCAAAACCAGGGACGTCAGGGGCGCTCACCGGTATCCTGCGGGATGCCTTTGCCGGTCAGATCCAACGACCCGCCGCGCAGATCATCGGCGACCTGTTCGGTGCTGATGCGGTGCAGAAAGGGCAGCAATGGACCTCAGTCGAGGTAACCGCCATCCTGCGGTCGAGCAAGGTGAAACAACTGCTCACCGATCTGGTGGTGGAACTGGTTGAAAAGAAACTGCTCAACAAGCCCATCGGCCCGCTGACGGACCTGCTGCCCAAGGATGTACAGATCTCCTTTGCCGAATATATCCTGCAACAGGTGAATGATCTGATGGTTCGGGAGGTCCCCGGCCTGGTGGCATCGCTGAACATCAGAAAAATTGTCACCAAAAAAGTAGATTCCCTGGATCTGCTGCGACTGGAGAAACTGCTCATGAGCATCATGCAGGAGCAGTTCAAATACATCAATCTTTTCGGCGGCATGCTGGGATTTCTGATCGGCCTGCTCAACCTGCTTCTGCTGGAGTTTTAGAGGGAAAATGACGGTAAAATGCTTGATGAACGTTTTGCCAGAATTTTCCCCTAAAAAAAGGCTAACCTTTTTTTAACCACGGAGCACACAGAGATCACAGATAAATATTTTTTCATACAGTCAGTTAGCTCTGCGGGCTCTGTGGTAAATTTTCAGTTTTTACAAATCCATCAACCTTGACAGACCCGTAAACCCATGCCAGAAATCCAGCCGCCAATGAACAACCCGAACCCTGAACTGCAACTTGCCGACGATTTTGTCCGGGACACCGACTGCAATGTTTTCCTGACCGGCAAAGCCGGTACCGGCAAGACCACCTTTCTCCACAATTTAAAAAAGAATACCCATAAGCGCATGATAGTCACCGCGCCGACCGGGGTTGCTGCCATCAACGCCGGCGGCGTGACCCTGCATTCGTTTTTCCAGATGCCCTTCGGTCCCTTTGTGCCTGGCAGCGAAGCCTTCGGCTATCATGATCAACGCAAGTTCAACAAGGAAAAAATCAACATCATCAAAAGCCTCGATCTGCTGGTGATCGATGAAATAAGCATGGTGCGGGCGGATCTGCTCGATGGCGTGGACATGGTTCTGCGGCGCTACCGCCGCAGCGATCTGCCGTTCGGGGGCGTGCAACTGCTGATGATCGGTGATCTGCAGCAGTTGTCGCCAGTGGTGAAGGAGGCAGAATGGCAAATCCTGCGCGACTATTATGAGTCAATCTATTTTTTCAGCAGTAATGCCTTGCGGCAAACCGAGCTGCTATCCATTGAACTGAAACATATTTACCGCCAATCGGACCCCCATTTTATCGAACTGCTCAACCGGGTCCGCGACAACGAGCTTGATACGGGTTCATTGCAGAAACTCAACAGCCGTTTTATGCCGAATTTTGTGCCGGCTGACGACGAAGGCTACATTACTCTCGGCACCCACAATCGCAGTGTTGACGCCATCAACGAATCCAGACTGCAGGCCTTACCGGCCAAAAAGCATTGCTTCAATGCCGATGTCGAAGGCGATTTCCCGGAATACGCCCATCCAACCTCGGCCATACTCGAACTCAAGGTTGGCGCCCAGGTCATGTTCGTGCGCAATGATTCTTCGCGCGACAAGCTTTATTTTAACGGCAAGATCGGCAAGATAACCCGCTTTGCCAATAAGGCGGTGTTTGTCAAGTGCCCCGGCGACAAAGAGGAAATCAGAGTTGAACCGGCTACCTGGGAAAATATCAAGTACACGATTGATAACCAAACCAAGGAGATCATTGAAAACAAAATCGGCAAATTCGTCCAATACCCGCTGAAATCGGCCTGGGCTATTACCATTCATAAGAGTCAGGGGCTCACCTTTGATAAGGCCGTAATCGACGCAGCCTCCTCCTTTGCCCATGGTCAGGTCTACGTGGCCCTGAGCCGCTGCAGAACATTTGAGGGCATGGTGCTCAGTTCGCCTCTTTCGTTACATTCCGTAAAAAGCGACGCTACAGTGTTGGATTTTGTCAAGCAGGCATGCAGCAACCCACCTTCGCAAGAACGGTTGATTGCGGAAAAAATCAACCACCAGCAACGATTATTGGCGGATTGCTTTGAGTTCGGGCAGTTGCGTTTTCGCCTGAACCGCCTGCTGAGGGTGTTACTGAGCAACGCACAGGTGGTTACGGTGGCGGGTGTGGATGATATCCGCGAATTGGAGAACAGGGGGATAAGGGAGATTTTTGTGGTCAGCGAAAATTTCAAACGCCAGTTGAGCAGTCTCTTTGCCCATGGCAACCTGCCCCAAACAGACCCTGTTATTTTGGAGCGTATCAGCAAGGCCTCCAGCTATTTTCAGGAAAAAATCGAAGCAATTCTGGGAGAAAGCCTGCGGGCCTTGCGAGTGGATTCGGATAACAAAGAGATAAACAAACGAGTCAAGAATGCACTCAACGAACTGAACAAGGAAATTGCCGTGAAGACGGCGGCAGTGAAGTGTTGCGAAACAGGTTTTGCGCCCGAGCGCTATCTGCGCGCCCTGTCTGCCGCTGATATCGACTTCAAGCCGGACAAGATAGCAAAAGCCGAGCAGGCGGAATACACTGCCGCCGATGTGGCCCATCCGGTGTTGTTCCAGACCATGAAAGATTGGCGTGCGCAACTGGCAGCAAAGGAGGGGCTCCCCCAATATCGAATTTTGCACCAGAGCGTCTTGATACAGATCGCAGTCAATCTGCCAGACAATCCCGCTGATATGAAAAAAATAAAGGGAATCGGCCCGCGCACCCTGGAAAAATACGGCAAGGAGCTGGTGGACATGGTTGCCGCCTATCGCCAGCAACACCGGATTACCGAGGTGGTACTGCCCGAACTTAAGGCAGCAAAGGAAGAGGTTGCGGCAAAAAAAGAAAAACCGGCTGACAGCAATACCAGGCAGGCCAGTTTCGACCTGTTTCAGAAAGGACTAACGGTTACCCAGATTGCCGAAGAACGGAGCCTTGTCACGTCCACCATCCAAGGACACCTGACCCACTTCGTGGAAAACGGTGAGCTGGAAATCGGTAGGCTGTTGTCACCGGAAAAACAACATGCCATCAGTCAAAAACTGGTAGAAATGAAGAACAGTCCACACAAGGAAATCAAAATCGCCCTGGGCGATGACTATTCCTATGGCGACATCAAGCTGGTGCTGGCCCATCTGAAATATCTAGAGGGTAAAAGCCCCGAACAAATTTAACAACTAATGCTCATGTCTCTCTCACTTAATCAACTTTCTGATTTTACATAATATACTGAAATCGTTAATCATATAACATTATCGCCGTTCGTCATTCCGGTAGATCCTGGATCAAGTCCAGGAGGAATCCAGTTTTTATACTATCCGGGCGCTTTCAGGATGCCGGATAAAGTCCGGTTTGACGGAAAGTGAACTGTCCAGGCTCGCCGCTGGTCTGCAGAAGCCGCGGGGCGAAAAGCAGCGGGATAAACTGCTACAGAGAATAGGACGTCTGCGGGAGAAAAGTCATGGCATTGGGCAGCATTACCGTATCGATTTAACCCCGGATGAAGCCGGCGCCAAGGTAACCGCGCTGACCTGGGAGAGGGTGCCGGTTGCCGGCACGCAATTGACCCATCCGGGTGTCTACTGCCTGCGAACCAATGAGAAGAACTGGGATGAGGCTTCCTTGTGGAAGACCTATATCATGCTGACCGACTTGGAGGCGGTCTTCCGCAGTCTGAAATCGGAATTGGGGCTGCGCCCCATCTACCATCACAAGGAAGACCGGGCCGAGGGACACCTGTTTATCACGGTGCTTGCCTATCAGGCCGTCCAGGCTCTGCGCCGGAAACTCAAGACCCAGGACATCAATGAAAGCTGGACAACGCTGCGGGAGATTTTCTCCGTGCAGCAGCGGGTCACCGCCACTTTTAAACAGCGGAATGGG